>NZ_JBNDHY010000081.1:0-20737 GCF_056755315.1 Monashia sp. HAY1-2A | reverse complement strand
CCCCCCCCCCCCCCCCCTTTCCACAAAAAAAACCCCCCCCCCCAGATTACTACGCGTCTCGTGGGCTCGGAGATGTGTATAAGAGACAGCCAGTCGGACGGCGCACGCCTTGAACTCGGGCATGCGGCTCGTGGGGTCGAGGGCGGGGTTGGTCAGGACGTTGGCGCGGGCGTCGCCGCCGTTCGTGGTGCCGCCCCAGTGGAACGGCAGGAAGACGACGTCGGGACGCATGTCCTCGTCGACCCGCACCGTCGCCCGGGTCCGACCACGTCGGCTCACCACGTCGGCGACATCACCGTCCGAAAGTCCGTGTGTCGCAGCGGTGTCCGGGTGCACCTGGACGAACATGTCCCCAGCCGCGGCGGCGAGCTCCGGAACGAGCCGGGTCTGCGCGCCGGACTGGTAGTGCTGCAGGAGCCGCCCGGTCGTCGCGACGAGCGGGTAGTCCGCGTCGTCCGCCTCGCTGGGGCTCCCGGCGGCGACGGGGACGAGGCGGGCGCGTCCGTCCGGGGTGGCGAACCGGTCGAGGAAGAGGCGGGGTGTCCCCTCGGGACGCTCGGTCGGGCACGGCCAGTGGAGGGACTCGCCGGCGTCGAGCCGCTCCCACGTCACCGCGGAGTAGTCGGCGACGCCACCGGCGGAGGCGCGCCGCAGCTCCTCGAAGACCTCGCGCGGGTCGGTCGAGAACGGCACCGGTGCGCCGAGGCGCCGGGCCAGCTCGGACCACACCCACAGCTCGCTGCGGCAGCCCTCGGGTGGGTCGATCGCCTTGCGCCGCCGAAGGATCCGTCCCTCGAGGTTGGTCAGGGTGCCCTCCTCCTCCGCCCACTGGAGCACCGGCAGGACGACGTCGGCGAGGGCGGCGGTCTCGGACAGGACGAAGTCGCACACGACGAGCAGGTCGAGGCCGCGCAACCGCTCCGTGACGCGCGCCGCGTCCGGGGCCGACACGACGGGGTTGGAGCCGTGGACGAGGAGCGTGCGCGGGCCGTCGGTGGAGCCGAGCGCGTCGAGCAGCTCGAAGGCGCTGCGGCCCGGCCCCGGAAGCGAGTCGGGGTCGACGCCCCAGACGGCGGCGACGTGGGCTCGCGCGGCGGGGTCGTCGATCTTGCGGTAGCCCGGCAGCTGGTCGGCCTTCTGGCCGTGCTCACGCCCACCCTGGCCGTTGCCCTGGCCGGTGATCGTGCCGAAGCCGGTGCCGGGGTTGCCCGGCAGCCCGAGGACGAGGGCGAGGGCGATGAACGCGGTGACGGTGTCGGTACCGGTCGCGTGCTGCTCCCCACCGCGGGCGCTCAGCACGTACGCGCCGCGCTCGGTGTCCCGGGCCCGCGCCAGCGTGCGCACGACCGCCCGCATCGACGCCGCCGCGACGCCGGTGACGCGCTCGGTCCGTTCGGGCAGCCACTGGGACGCCACCGTCCACAGGTCGTCGAAGCCCGTGGTGCGGGAGGCGATGTAGTCGCGGTCCGCGTAGCCCTCGGTGACCGCGAGGTGGATCATCCCGAGGGCCAGCGCGGCGTCGGTCCCCGGGCGCAGCTGCAGGTGCAGACCGCCGCCGTCGAGCGCCTTGGCGGCCGTCGGCGTCAGGCGCGGGTCGGCGACCATGAGGCCGCCGTGGTCGGCCGCCCGTACCAGGTGGGTCAGGAAGGGCGGCATCGTCTCCGCCGGGTTGGCGCCGAGCAGCAGGACGGCGTGGGCCGACCCGATGTCGGTGACCGGGAAGGGCAGCCCGCGGTCCAGCCCGAAGCACCGGATGCCCGCGGCCGCGGCCGAGCTCATGCACCACCGGCCGTTGTAGTCGACCTGCGACGTGCCCAGGCCCACCCGGGCGAACCGCCCCAGCTGGTAGGCCTTCTCGTTCGTCAGCCCGCCACCGCCGAAGAGGGCGACGGCGTCACGGCCGTGCGCCGCCTGGGTGGCGGCGATGCCGCGGGCGACGACGTCGAGCGCTGCGTCCCACGTCGTCTCGACGAGCTCCCCACCGCGACGCACGAGCGGAGCGGTCAGCCGCGCAGGCGTCCGCAGCAGCTCGGCGCTCGTCCAGCCCTTCTGGCACAGGCCTCCCCGGTTCGTCGGGAAGCGCCGCGGCGTCACGGCCAGGTCGGCGGCCGATGACCCCGAGAGGGTCATGGCGCACTGGAGCCCGCAGTAGGCGCAGTGCGTCTCCGTCCGGCGCTCTGTGGCGTCCCGGCCGGTGGCCCCGTGGCCGACGCGCGAGGTGGGGGTCGCGAGGCTCGTCATCGGCGGTAGCGCACCTTCGTCACGACGGCAGCCACGACGTAGAAGACGGTGAAGACGACGAACGCGGCGGTGGCCGAGTGGGCCGGCCCGACGTAGGAGGCCCGCAGGCCGAGGTTGATGAGCACTCCACCGAGCGCACCGATCGCGCCGGCGATGCCGATGAGCGCGCCCGACATCGAGCGCGACCACGCGGCCCGCTCGACGGCGTTGCCGACGAGGGCCAGCGACTTGCGCTCGAAGATCGACGGGATCATCTTGTACACCGAGCCGTTGCCGACGCCCGACAGGACGAACAGGGCGATGAACCCGCCGATGATCCCGGCCAGCTGGACGGCCGTCGCGGCCCCCGGCGTCACGTCGTCGGCCCGCGCGGCCAGCGTCACCGCCAGGCCCGCCACGGCCATGAGCACGAACGTCACGAAGGTGACCGGGCCGCCGCCGCGTCGGTCGGCGAGACGCCCGCCCCACACCCGGGTCAGGGAGCCGAGCAGCGGGCCGATGAACGCGATCTGCGCGGCGTGGAGGCTCGCGGCCGCGGTCTGGGCCGGCGTCGGGGCTGCGCCGCCGGTGAGGCCGGCGAGGAAGGTCGCGTTGAGCACCTGGCCGAAGGCGAAGCTGAACCCGATGAACGAGCCGAAGGTGCCGATGTACAGCAGGGAGATGAGCCATGAGTCGGCGTGCCGGGCCAGGCCGCGCATCGCACGCCCGTTGGCGGTCTGGTGGTCGAGGTTGTCCATGAACAGCGCGGCGCCGGTGCTCGCGGCCACGAGCAGCACGAGGTAGACGGCGCAGACGACCTCCGGCCGCCGGTTGCCCAGGGTGGCGATGACGAGCAGGCCGACGAGCTGCACCGCGGGGACGCCGATGTTGCCGCCGCCGGCGTTGAGCCCGAGGGCCCAGCCCTTCATCCGCTGCGGGTAGAAGGCGTTGATGTTCGTCATCGACGACGCGAAGTTGCCGCCGCCGAGGCCGGCGAGGCCTGCGACGACGAGGAAGGTCGTCAGCGAGTGCCCGGGGTTGGCCATGAGCCACCACGTGAGCCCGGCAGGGACGAGGAGCGCGATGCCGCTGAAGACGGCCCAGTTGCGGCCGCCGAAGAGGGCGGTCGCCATCGTGTAGGGCACCCGCAGGACCGCGCCGACGAGCGTCGGGACGGCGACGAGGTAGAACTTGTCGGCCGCGGTGAAGCCGTACACGGCCTGCGGCATGAACAGGACCATGACCGACCAGATCGACCAGACCGAGAAGCCGATGTGCTCGGTGAGGACCGACCACACGAGGTTGCGCCGCGCGACGGCCTTGTTGCCGGCCTCCCACGCGACGGTGTCCTCCGGGTCCCAGCCGGTGATGAGGCGTCGCTTGGGCGTGGTGAGCGCACGCAGGCGGCTCAGCCCGGACGCGTCCGGCGCGGTCTGCGCGGGTGCTGTGGTCGGTACGGGGGTGGGAGCCGGCTGCCCCACCGCGGTGGGGGCGTTGTCGATGCTCACGGGGCGTCCTCCTTGGAGGTTCGGACGAGGTGACGGGGGTGCGCTGCGGTGCGTGCTCGCCACGCTAGGAACCGCGTGTTGCACGCGCTCCGGACGCGTGTGACGCGGCCGTAACGCCTTTCTCACGCCGCCGCCGTGACGCGGTGAGGTCGAGCGGGCCCGGTCCCGTCGGTGGGCTCACGGCCGCCTCAGCCCCGCGTGAGGCGGGGGCGAGAGGTCGATGCGACGCGGTCGGAGGCGGGTCCGGCGCGCCGCCCGCCCGCGCGTAGGCTCGGCGCATGAGCTCGACGGCCTCGGCGCACGCGCCGCTCAACACGCTGTCGGTCGGCACCGCCGGGCCGCGGATCGCCTTCCTGCACGGCCTGTTCGGTCAGGGCCGCAACTGGAACCAGATCGCCAAGGCCGTCACCGGCCCCGAGGGCACCGACGCCCGTTGCCTCCTCGTCGACCTGCCCGACCACGGTCGCTCACCGTGGTCGGAGGCGTTCTCGCTCGAGGGGTACGCCGACGCCGTCGCCGCGACACTGCGCTCCGTCGCGCCGGGGGAGACGTGGACCGTCGTCGGTCACTCCCTCGGCGGCAAGACCGCGATGGTGCTCGCGCTGCGCCACCCCGAGCTCGTCGGGCGGCTCGTCGTCGTCGACATCGCACCTAGGGACTACGGCTCGCTCGAGCGGTTCGCCGGCTACATCCGAGAGATGCAGGGCCTGCCCCTCGACACGCTCGCGAACCGGGCGGACGCCGAGGCCCGGTTCGACGAGCCGGACGCCGGCGTCAAGGCCTTCCTCCTGCAGAACCTGCGCCGGCACGGGGACGCGTGGCGCTGGCAGGTCAACCTCGACCTCGTCGCGGCCGACGCCGACCTCGGGCCCGGGTCGCGCATCGCCGGCTGGCCCGAGGACGTCGACGCGCTGCCGGCCTTCGAGGGGCCGGTGCTGTGGATCGCGGGCGGCGAGTCGCGCTACGTCCGGCGCGAGGACGGCGCCCACATGCGGCGGCTGTTCCCGCGCACGCGCCTGTTCACCATCAAGGGCGCGGGGCACTGGGTGCACACCGACGCGCCCGATGTCGTCATCGCCGCGCTGCGCCGGTTCCTCCACGCCCCGGCCTGACCCCGAGGACCACGGCGGGGTGTCGGCCCGGTCAGAGGAGTCGGCGGCCCATGGCCCAGGCGGTCAGCTCGTGGCGCGAGGACAGCTGCAGCTTGCGCAGCACCGACGACACGTGCGTCTCGACGGTCTTGACGGAGATGAACAGCTCCTTCGCGACCTCCTTGTACTGGTAGCCGCGGGCGATGAGCCGCATGACCTCGCGCTCGCGGGCCGAGAGCCGGTCGAGTTCCTCGTCGATCTCGGCCACCTCCCCGGCGGCCGCGCCGAAGGCGTCGAGGACGAACCCGGCCAGCCGCGGGCTGAACACGGCATCACCTTCGGCCACCCGCCCGATCGCCGTGAGCAGCTCCTCGGCGCTGATCGTCTTCGTGACGTAGCCCCGGGCGCCGGCACGGATGACGGCGATGACGTCCTCGGCGGCGTCGGAGACCGACAGGGCGAGGAACCGCACCGGCACGTCAGGGGCCGCCTGCACCCCCGCGCACGCCCGGATGACGTCGGCGCCGCCGTGCCCGTCGCCGCCGGGCAGGTGGACGTCGAGCAGGACGACGTCGGGCTTCTCGCGGGTGATGACGTCGGTCGCCGACTCGACGGCTCCGGCCTCTCCGAGGATCTCCAGCCGCAAGGGCGCGCGAGCGGCGAGCGTCGTCAGCTCGGACCGCACGCCGGTGCGGAACATGTGGTGGTCGTCGACGATGACGATGCGGATCGTGCGCCCACCGGTCGCGTCGGTCGGGTCCGTCATGGGTGCTGCTCCTGGGTCTTCGGGCTGGGCTCGGGATCGGGGGTCGCGGCCGGTGCCGACGCCGGGGCCGGCACCGCGGCGGGCGTCGTGACGGGCGTCGTGACGGGCGTCGTGGCGGGAGTCGTGACCGGCAGGCGCAGCTCGATCTCCGTGCCGTCGGCGCGGCGCCGGATGCGGGCCGACCCGCCGTGGCGCTCCATGCGCCCGATGATCGACTCCCGGACCCCGGCCCGGTCGTCCGGCACGTCGTCGAGCTCGAACCCGGCGCCGTGGTCGCGGACGAACGCCTCGACGGCGGCGGGCCCGACCTCGACGTAGGCGCTGACCGGGGGCTCGGCGTGCCGCACGGCGTTCCAGGCGGCCTCGCGCACAGCCTTGACGAGGGCCTCGAGGTGCTCGTCCATCGGCCGGTCGCCGGTGACGACGAGCTCGACCGGGACGCCGTGGAGGTCCTCGACCTCGCCGAGGGCAGCGGTCAGCGCGGCGCCGAGGCTGCCGGCGCGCGCGTCCTCGTCGTAGAGATAGCTGCGCAGCTGGCGCTCCTGCGCCCGGGCGAGGCGGGCCACCGTGGCGGAGTCCCCGGCCTGCCGCTGGATGAGGGCGAGCGTCTGGAGCACGGAGTCGTGCAGGTGGGCGGCGATGTCGGCGCGCTCGGTCGCCCGGATGCGCGCGGCCTGCTCGAGGCGCAGGTTGCTCCAGAGGCGCAGCACCCACGGGGCCGACAGCACGGCGACGCCGACGAGGGCAGCGAGCACGGCGCCGGCCACCTGCCACAGCTCCGCGAGGTTGGTGCCCCGGGCGAGGAGGGCGACGAGACCGAGGACCGTCAGGGTCAGGCCGATGACGAGCCAGATCCAGCGGACCGGTCGCCGCGCGCCCAGGACGTCGGTCTCGTCGAGCTGGGACCAGAAGAAGATCGCACCGATGCCGATGGCGACCACGGGCAGGACGACCTCGGCGTGCACGTCGAACCCGGCGCTGCCGAGCCACAGCGCGCCGGCGACGGCGAGCGCCGCGACGCCGAGGACCGCGATGACGACGGCCTGGTTGCCGCTGCGCAGCCAGGTGCGCAGGGAGGCGAGGTCGAGCGGGAACGCGCTCGGGCTGCCCGCCGGTGCCGTCGACCCGACGGTCGCCGCGGCAGGCGCACCGCCGGCCTGCCCGCCGCCGGGGACCTCGGTCGGGGGTGGTGGCGTCGGCGCGGGCGTGGGACCGGCGACAGGTGCTGCGGGGGAGCCCGGTGCAGCGGGGGCGGGCGCCGACGCGGGTGGCACGAGGCCGGTGGCCGGGCCGGTGACCGCGACGGGCGGCAGGTCGTCGCGCCCCTGGCGCATCGTCGCCCAGAGGAAGACGTAGACCGCCAGGCCGGCGCCGAAGGGGATGCTCGTCACGACGAGCGCGATCCGCACGGGCACCACCGGGATGCCGAGGTGCGCCGCGAGCCCCGCCGCAACTCCGGCGACGACGCGCCCCTGCCGGCGACGCTCGAGCGGTGGCCGGGGACGGGTGCGCCACGACGGCACCGCCACGGCGACCGGCACGGCTACCGGCGCGGCGGCGGGCGCGGGGACGGCCGGCGTCGACGTGGCGCCCTCGACGGCGGACGCCGGAGATGCGGCCGCCTGCACGTCTGCGGGGTCGTCGGCGGTCGTCACCGGTGCCCCCCTCTCGTCTGCCGTCTGCACCGTCCCATCCTGACCCACCCGCGGGGGTACGGGCGACCACCGTGGCGCCCTTTGGGGGTCGCGTCAGGGTCGGTTCAGGGTCGACCCTCATGGCTGCGCGACGGGCGGGCCGGGACTCTGGTGCCATGACGAAGAGCAAGAGCGCCCCGACGCAGGGGCACGGCCTGGACGGGTTCTACGAGGCGTTGCGCCGGCCCGGCATCACGCGGGTCGCCGGCGGCCGCTGGTTCGCCGGGGTGTCGACGGGCCTGGCCCGCTGGCTGGGCGTCGACCCGCTGGTCGTGCGCGCCGGCTTCATCCTCCTGTCGATCTTCTTCGGCATGGGCGTCGCCGTGTACCTCGCACTGTGGCTCGTCATGCCGGACGAGCGCGGCGAGATCCACGTCGAGCGCGCGCTCAAGCACGGCGAGGGCGGTTCGATCTTCCTGCTCGTCGTCACGGTGCTCTCGCTGCTCGGCGGCGGCCCGTGGTGGGGCGGCGACATGCACGGTGTCCGCGTCGGCGGTTTCGTCCTGCTCGTCGTTGCGGCCTGGTGGTTCTTCACCCGCACGGACCAGGGCCGCCGGCTCGTCGGCTGGCCGTGGACCGGACCGGGTTCGGCCGCCTCGAGCCCCGGGATGACAGGGGATGCGGGTGCCCCGCCCGCGACCTCGGTGACCTCGGCGACCGCCGCGCCCACGTCGGGCCCCTCCACGGGCAACGCCGCAGCCAACGCCGGTGCCGCCATGGCCGGCGTGCCGGTCCCGGCCCCGCTGCGCCCGGCACCCGTGGTCCGCGCCCCGCGCCAGCGGACGCGCACCATCGGTTTCGCGCCGGGGCTGCTCGTGCTCGGTGCTGCGGTGGTCGCCGGAGCGCTCGTCGCCGAGCTGGCCCGCAGCTCGAGCTGGATGGGCAACTCGCTCGCCGTCGGCATCGCGACCGGCGTCGGGGTCCTGGGACTGGGCATCGTCGCGGCCGGGCTGGCCGGACGCCGTGCGGGAGCCCTCGCGTTCTTCACCGTCCTCGGCGTCCTCGCTGCGCTGTTCACGACGGCGGCCCCGAAGGGCCTGACGCAGCCGTGGCAGGTCGGTGAGGAGTCGCACGTGGTGTCGGTGACCGGCGACCACGACTTCCAGCTGGGGATGGGCGAGATGCGCGTCGACCTCACGGGCCTGACGCCGGCACGCCTCGAGGGCCGGACGAACCCGGTGCCGGTCTCGGCGACCGTGGGCATGGGCCAGATCGACCTCGTCGTGCCACCCGGTGTCGCGGTCCAGATCCACGCCAAGGCGCGAGCCGGCGCGCTCACCGCGGTCGACTCCAACGAGGGCGACGTCGCGATCAACACCAACGACTCCCGCAACGACCGGGGACCGTCGATGGCGATGCGCAGCCGCAACGGCGTCAGCGTCGACGAGACGGTGACGTACGGGCCGGCGGGAGCCCCGCAGGTCGTCGTCGACACCGAGGTCGGTCTCGGCGAGATCAGGGTCAGGACCGGGTCATGACCGACCGGCAGAACCGCCGCGACCCCGACCCGGACGACCCGTCCGGCAGGACCCCCGCACCCGACCACCCCGCGACCCGTGACGACCTGGAGACGACGATGACCACGCAGCACCCCGACGACCCGAGCACCGACCGCCCGGATCCGACGCTGTCGAGCCGGCTCGGCTGGCCCGACGCCACGAGCCCAATGCCGCAGCGGGCGGCGGACGACACGACCGCCCTGCCGCAGGCCGGCACCACCGCCCTGCCGCAGGCCGACACGACCGCCCTGCCGCAGGCCGACACGACCGCCCTGCCGCAGGACGACACGACACCCCGGCCGCAGGCGAGCCGCTCGGGCGGTCCGGCCGAACCGGCGGCGGCCTCCGGGTCGCCGTTCCGGGTCGAGCCGAGCGCACCGGTGCCCGACGACGCCGTCCGCGGCGACGGGCCGGACCTCTCCCAGCTGCCCCCGCCGGCCTGGGCACCGGCGGGCGAGCCGGTCGACCAGGGCTACGAAGGGCCCCTGGGCCCCGGCGTCACGGTCCGCCGCGGCCCACGGCCCGGCACCGTCATGTTCGGCCTGCTCGCGATCATCGTCGCCGGCTACGTCCTCGTCGCCAACCTCACCGACGCCGACCTCAGCCTGCGCCTCGTCGGGCCGCCGCTCATCGGTGCCTTCGGCGGCATGCTCCTGCTCGTCGGGCTCGCCGGCGTCGTCGCGGGTCGCCTTCGCCGCTAGTCGCCACGACCGCCCGTCCGGCCCACCACGGCGGTGGTGCGTGGTTAGGCTGCCCACGGGTGCGGCTCCTCGTCCCGGCGAGGGCCGCGCCCGACCGCAGACCCGACGCGGCACCGACCGCAGCAGCTTCTGGAGGCACGACGTGGCAGTGAAGTCCGGCATCGACCTCGGCGCGCTCGACCGCGCCACGCGTCCCCAGGACGACGTCTTCCGGTTCGTCAACGGCACGTGGCTCGACACGACGGACATCCCCGGCGACAAGGCGCGGTTCGGCACGTTCGACGTGCTGCGCGAGCAGTCCACCGCGCGCGTGCACGCCCTCATCGAGGAGGCGGCGGCCGACACGTCGAGCGAGCCCGGCACGCCCAGGCGCCAGGTGGGCGATCTCTTCGCCAGCTTCATGGACACGGCGCGCGTGGAGGAGCTGGGCCTCGCCCCGCTCGAGGCCGCGCTGTCGGAGGTGGCCACGGTCGACGGCCCGGAGTCGCTCGCGGCTGCACTCGGACGGCTCGTCCGGATCGGCGTCGACGGCGTCATCGGCTACTGGGTGGCGCCCGACCAGCGCTCGCCCGAGGAGTACGTCGTCTACCTGCAGCAGGGCGGGCTGGGGCTTCCCGACGAGTCGTTCTACCGCGAGGAGAAGTACGCCGAGATCCGGGCAGCCTACGTGGCGCACGTCGGGCGCCTCCTGCGTCTGGCCGGCATCCCCGACGCCGAGGGCAAGGCGACGCGGATCATGGCGCTCGAGACGCGGCTGGCGGCCGCGCATTGGGACAACGTCGCGAGCCGCGACGCCCTCAAGACCTACAACGCGCGTACGCTGCAGGAGCTGAAAGCCCTTGCGCCACAGTATGCGTGGGATGCCTGGCTGGAGGGGCTGAGCGCGCCCGAGGGCTCCTTCGCCAAGGTGGTCGTGCGTCAGCCGAGCTTCCTCGAGGGCCTCGACGCCGTCCTCGGCGACACCGACGCCACCGACTGGCAGGCGTGGCTGACGTGGCACGTCCTCACCCAGCTGGCCCCACTGCTCCCGGAGGCCTTCGTCGAGGAGGACTTCGACTTCTTCGGCCGGACGCTCTCCGGCCAGCCGGAGAACCGGGAGCGGTGGAAGCGCGGCGTGTCCGTCGTCGAGGACAACATCGGCGAGGCCGTCGGGCAGCTGTACGCCGAGCGCTGGTTCCCGCCGGAGGCCAAGGAGCGCATGCAGCAGCTCGTCGGCAACCTCGTCGAGGCGTTCCGCCGGTCCTTCGTTTCGCTCGAGTGGATGGGCCCGGAGACCCGGGCCGAGGCCGTGGCCAAGCTCGAGGCCTTCACCCCGAAGATCGGCTACCCCGACTCGTGGCGCGACTACTCCTCCATCGCCATCGACTCCGGCGACCTGATCGGGAACGTCTCTCGGGCAACGGAGTTCGAGGTCGACCGTAACCTCGCCAAGATCGGCAACCCGGTCGACCGCGGCGAGTGGTTCATGCTGCCGCAGACCGTCAACGCGTACTACATGCCCTCGATGAACGAGATCGTGTTCCCGGCCGCCATCCTCCAGCCGCCGTTCTTCGACCTGGAGGCCGACGACGCCGTCAACTACGGCGGCATCGGGGCCGTCATCGGCCACGAGATCGGGCACGGCTTCGACGACCAGGGCTCGCGCTACGACGGCACCGGGGCCCTGCGCGACTGGTGGACCGAGGCGGACCGCGAGCGGTTCGACGCCCTCTCCCAGCGGCTCATCGAGCAGTTCAGCACGTACACGCCGGCCGGCCTCGGGGACGAGCACAAGGTCAACGGCGCCCTCACCGTGGGGGAGAACATCGGCGATCTCGGCGGCTTGCAGATCGGCTACGCGGCCTACCGGATCGCGACCGAGAAGTCGGGGATGCCCGAGGTCGAGGGCTTCACCGGCCCGCAGCGGTTCTTCATGGGCTGGGCGCAGGTCTGGCGCGGCAAGGCGCGCGAGGCCGAGGCGATCCGCCTGCTCGCGATCGACCCGCACTCACCGCAGGACGTGCGGGGCAACGCGGTGCGCAACGTCGACGAGTTCCACGAGGCGTTCGCGGTGAAGCCCGAGGACGCGATGTGGCGTCCGCCCGAGGAGCGGGTCCGGATCTTCTGAGCGGCTGGAGGACCACCGCGCGTCACGAGCCCGGCCGCGACCCGCGCGCCACGCGTCCGGCCGGACGGCTCAGAGCAGCTTCTTGAACCCGACGTGCGACTTCTCGAACCCGAGCCGCTCGTAGAAGCGGTGGGCGTCGAGGCGTGTCGCGTCCGAGGTGAGCTGGACGAGCGAGCAGCCGAGCCGGCGGGACTCCTCGAGCGCCCACTCGACCAGCTGTGTGCCGAGGCCGGACCCACGCTCGGACGACGCGACGCGCACGCCCTCGACGATGGTGCGGGTGGCGCCGCGGCGGGACAGGCCCGGCTGCACGGTGAGCTGGAGGGTGCCCACGACCCGTCCGTCGCGCTCGGCGACGACGAGGTGCTGGCCCGGGTCGGCGGTGACCCGCTCGAAGGCCGCCTCGTACGGCGCGAGGTCCTCCGGGCTCTCGCGGGAGGCGCCGAGGACGTCGTCGGCGAGCATGGCGACGATCGCCGGGACGTCGTCACGCCGCGCCGGCCGGATGACCGGTCCTGCTCCCTCTGGCGGTCGGGCGCTCACCGGGCGGGGGCCTCCGCGGCGGCCTTCAGCCGGGCCAGGCCCTTCTCGAAGTCGGGTCCGACGAGCTTCTCCATCGACCAGAAGCGGCTCATGAGCCGCATGACGGCGTTCTGCGGTCCCGTCATCGCCCACTCGACGGCGGTCGTGTCGCCGGACGGGGTCAGGCTGAGGTCCACGCGGTTCGTCGCCCGCATCGGTGCCGAGAAGACGAGGTCGACGCCGACGTGGTGCGGCGCGGACTCGACGATCTCCATCCGGCCCTGACCCGCCTTGCTGTTGCCGCGCCAGGCGTAGGTCGCGCCGACGCCCGACTGGGGGCCGGTGTAGGTGCGCTCGAGGTGCGGGTCGAGGCCCTCCCACGGGGACCACTTCTGCCACTCGTGCAGGTCGTTGACGAGGGCGTGGACGCGCGCGGGGGGAGCGGCGACGACGATGGAGCGGCTGATGTGGAACTCCTTGGGCATGGCGTGATCCTGCCATCCGGGCGCTGTCCGCGCTGCGGGACGGGAGCGGCCGGTCCCCGCCCGGGACCTAGGCTGGGCGGGATGTCCGCCTCGCCCGCCCCCAGCCCCGTCGCGCCCGCGGCGCCCTCCGCGGCGCGTGGTCCGGGCGCCACCGACGGGTCCGGTCCGGCGGACGTGCGGCTCGTCGTCGCCGACCTCGACGGCACCCTCCTCGACGGCGACGGCCGCCTTCCCGAGGGCACCACCGAGGTCATCCGGGCGCTGCGCGAGCGCGGCGTCGCCTTCGCGCCCGCGAGCGGGCGCCAGCACGCGACGATCGCGCGCCTGTTCGACGAGGTCCTCGACGGGCTCGACGTCATCGCCGAGAACGGCGCCTACGTCACCCGCGACGGCGTCGAGGTGGCGGCGCACACCCTCGACCCCGAGTGGGTGCGCTCGGTGCTGCGGTTCTGCCGCGACCTGTCCGCTCGGGGCGCCGACCTCGGCGTCGTGCTCTGCGGCAAGGAGTCGGCGTGGGTCGAGCGCACCGACGACGTGTTCCTCCGCGAGGCGGAGCGCTACTACGTCCGGCTCGCCACGACGGCCGACCTCACGGCCGTCCGCGACGGCGTCTTCAAGCTCGCGGTCCACGACTTCGGCGACCCGACGGCGTTCACCGCCCCCGCGCTCACCGACTTCTGCCACCCCCAGCCGGTCGTCGTCTCGGGTCGTCACTGGGTCGACGTCATGGGCTCCGGCGTCGACAAGGGACTGGCGGTCCGCGACCTGCAGGGCGCCCTGGGAGTGACGCCGGCGCAGACGATGGCCTTCGGTGACTACCTCAACGACGTCGAGATGCTCGATGCGGCCGAGCACTCGTACGCGATGGCCAACGCCCACCCCGGCGTCCTCGCGAGGGCCCGCCACCGCGCGCCCGCGAACACCGACGGCGGCGTCCTCGCGACGCTGCGGTCGGTGTTCGCGCTGTGAAGAGCCGGGCGGCTCGGCTCAGGCGGTCGGCGGGGCGACGTCCTGCTGTGCGGGCAGCTGGTCCTGGCGCACGATGCCGACCGGGCACGTCATCCCGTTGGGGCCGTGGTTGCAGTAGCCGCCGGGGTTCTTGTGCAGGTAGCCCTGGTGGTAGTCCTCGGCGAGGTAGAAGGGGCCGGCGTCCTCGGCGGAGCGGATCTCGGTCGTGATCCGGCCGTAGCCGTTGTCGTCGAGGACCTTCTGGAACGCCTCCCGCGTGGCCTCCGCCGCCAGCCGCTGTCCCTCGGTCGTCCAGTAGATGGCCGACCGGTAGGCAGTGCCGATGTCGTTGCCCTGCCGGTTGGGGGTCGTCGGGTCGTGGTTCTCCCAGAAGGCCTTGAGCAGCAGCTCGGGCGAGGCCTTCTCGGGGTCGTAGACGACGCGGACCGTCTCGGCGTGGCCGGTGAGGCCCGTGCACGTCTCCTCGTACGTCGGGTTCGGCGTGTAGCCGCCCATGTAGCCGACGGCGGTGCTGACGACGCCGTTCTGGCGCCAGAAGATGCGCTCGACGCCCCAGAAGCAGCCCATCGCGACGTAGAGCACCTCCGACCCCTCGGGCCAGGGTCCCTCGAGCGGCGTGCCGAGGACGACGTGCGTCGGGTTCACCTGGAACGGGCGCGTGTCACGACCGGTGAGGGCCTCCTCGCGCGCGGGCATCTGGGTCTTCCTGCCGAGTCCGAACACCATTCCAGCGTCACATCCTTCGTGTGGGGGGCATACGCTCCTGCAACGCCGGCGGAGGCCCCGGTATGCCGGCAGGCGGCCTCGCGGACGCCGGACGTGAGGCCGTCCCGGGCGCAAAGCCGCCGGGCGCGGACAAATCGGTGGCCCGGCCCCGACGCGCCCCGCCAGACTCGGGCTCGTGACCGAGGACCTGGCCATCAGACCGATCGACGTGCTCGACGCCGCCGAGGAGGCGGCCGCACGTGACTGGGTCGCCGTGCACGCCGCGGTCCAGCGCGACCTGTTCGGCGACCGCGGCAGCGCGTGGAGCCTCGAGGAGGTCCAGGGGTTCGTCCGGGGCTCGGACAAGAAGCGCGTCGCCAGGGCGGCCTGGCGGGACGGTGAGCTCGTGGGCGCCGTGGAGGTGCACCTGCCACTGCGCGACAACGTGCACGGTGCGATGCTCTGGCTCTCGGTGCTGCCGGCTGCCCGGGGCCGTGGGGTCGGCTCGGCACTCCTCGCCGAGGCCGAACGCATCGCGGCGGACCACGACCGCACGACCCTCCTCGTCGAGACCGAGTGGGCCGAGGGCGACACCGACCGCGCGGAGGCCTTCGCAACGGCGCGCGGTTATGTCGTCGCCCAGACGGTGCTGCGCAGCGAGCAGGCGCTGCCGGCCGACCGCGATGCGCTGATGGCGGTCCTGGCCCAGCCCGGCGCCGAGGGCTACACCCTCGAGTCGTACGTCGACGACATGCCGGACTCCTGGCTCGAGGACCGGGCGGTCCTGCAGCAGCGGATGAGCACCGACGCCCCCGCCGACGACCTCGACGTCGAGGAGGAGGACTGGGACGCCGAGCGGCTGCGGGCGAGCAACGCCCGCACCCGCGCGTCGGGCCGCCGCGTCGTAGAGACGGCCGCGCGCCACGTCCCCTCCGGCCGGCTGGTCGGGTTCACGACGGTCTCGGTGTCGAGGCACGAGCCCGACCTCGCCTACCAGCAGGACACGCTCGTGCTGCGGGAGCACCGCGGGCACGCGCTCGGCCTGCGGCTCAAGGCGGCCAACGCCGTGCTCCTCATGGACGAGCTGCCGGCGGTCACCGCGGTCCGCACGTGGAACGCCGCCTCCAACTACCACATGCTCGCCGTCAACCGGCGCCTCGGGTACCGCGTCGACGGCTACAGCCGGGAGTGGCAGAAGCAGACCGGTGTTCCCCGCTGACCCGGCTGCGGTGGGCCGGCGCGGGAGCGGGAATGTCCGGCCCCCGGAACGGGTTGTCGCCTGTCGGATGACCGACACCACCGATTATGTCGATCCAAACGCGGCGTTATAACGTTCGCCGTCGTCCCAGTCGCACCCCGAGACCCGAGGAAGTCCCCACCCATGCGCACGAGGTCCGCCCTCACCGTCCTGATCGTCACGTTCCTCGCCGCGGTTCTCGCCGCGTGCAGCTCCACCTCGGGCGGCGGCAGCGACCTGCAGTCCGTCAAGGACGCCAAGGTTCTCCGCGTCGGGACCGAGGGCACCTACTCCCCGTTCTCCTTCCACGACCCGAAGACGAATGCCCTGACCGGCTACGACGTCGAGGTCGCCAAGGCCGTCGCGGACAAGCTCGGCGTCAAGGTCGAGTACGTCGAGACGCCGTGGGACGCCATCTTCGCCGGCCTGGCCGCCAAGCGGTTCGACGTCGTCGTCAACCAGGTGACGAGGAACAAGGAGCGCGCCGGACTCTACGGCCTGTCCTCGACGTACACGTGGTCCGAGGGTGTCATCGCCACCCGCGCCGACGACTCCTCCATCACCTCTCTCGCCGGCCTCAAGGGCAAGAAGTCGGCCCAGAGCCTGACGAGCAACTGGGCACAGGTCGCCAAGGACGCCGGTGCCCAGGTGGAGTCGGTCGAGGGCTTCACCCAGGCGATCACGCTGCTCAAGCAGTCGCGCGTCGACGCCACGGTCAACGACAGCCTCGCGGTCCTGGACTACCAGAAGTCGACCGGCGACCACGGCGTCAAGATCGCCGCCAAGACCGGTGACGTGTCCGAGCAGGTCATCGCCGCCCGCAAGGACTCCGACCTCGTCGCGGCCATCGACAAGGCCCTGGCCGACCTCGAGGCCGACGGCACCCTGAAGAAGCTCTCCGAGAAGTACTTCGGCACCGACGTGTCGGTCAAGCCGGCCACCTCGGCCTCCTGACCCGGGGCCCGGTGAGGTCCGCGCCGTGAACGACCAGACCGTCCACCTCATCCTCGACTCGCTCGGGCCGCTGCTGCGGGCGACCGTCACCTCGACGGTTCCGCTGACGGTCGTCAGCTTCGGCCTCGGGCTCGTCGTGGCGCTCGCCGTGGCCCTCATGCGCCTGTCCAGGGTGCCGGTCGTGTCCGGCGCGGCGCGGGTCTTCGTCTCCCTCATCCGGGGTACGCCGCTGCTGCTGCAGCTGTTCATCATCTACTACGGCCTGCCGGCCCTCGGCGTCCGCTTCGACCCGTTCCCTGCGGCAGTGCTCGCCTTCACCCTCAACGTCGGCGGGTACGCGGCGGAGATCATCCGCTCGGCGATCCTCTCGATCCCCAAGGGCCAGTGGGAGGCCGCGTCGACGGTCGGGATGGGGTACGCGACCGCGCTGCGCCGCATCGTGCTGCCGCAGGCGGCCCGGACCGCCATCCCCCCGCTGTCCAACACGCTCATCTCCCTCGTCAAGGACACGTCGCTCGCCTCGACCATCCAGGTGACCGAGCTGCTGCGGGTCGCCCAGGAGGCCGCGGCCCCGACGTACCAGTTCTTCGCGCTGTACGGCGTCGCGGCCGTCTACTACTGGGTGGTCTGCCTGGCCCTGTCGTTCGGGCAGGCGCGCCTCGAGGAACGACAGAACAGGTACGTGGCAGCATGACCCGACAGCCCACCAGCCCCACCGCTCCCGACCCGACGCGTCCGCTCGTGTCCGTGAGGGGCCTCGCCAAGGCGTTCGGCGACCACGAGGTGCTGCGGTCGGTCGACTTCGAGGTGCCCGCCGGCACCGTCACCGTCGTCATCGGCCCCTCCGGCTCAGGCAAGACGACGCTGCTGCGCTCGCTCAACGCGCTCGACGTCGCCGACGCGGGGCTCGTGCGCATCGGCGACGTCGAGGTCGACTTCGCCCGGCGCCCGCTCGCCAAGCGTCGGGTGGCAGAGCTGCGGGCCCGCAGCGGCATGGTCTTCCAGGCCCACAACCTGTTCCCGCACCTGACCGTCCTGCAGAACGTCACCTCCGGACCGGTGCTCGTCCAACGGCAGGACCGGGCCGGGGCCGAGGCGGAGGCACGCGAGCTGCTCGGTCTCGTCGGGCTCGCCGAGAAGGCCGACGCCTACCCGTACCAGCTCTCGGGCGGCCAGCAGCAGCGGGTCGGCATCGCTCGCGCGCTCGCCATCCGCCCCCAACTGATGCTCTTCGACGAGCCCACGTCGGCCCTCGACCCGGAGCTCGTCGGCGAGGTGCTGTCCGTCATGAAGGACCTTGCGGCACAAGGGTGGACGATGGTCGTCGTGACCCACGAGATCCGGTTCGCGCAGCAGGTCGCCGACCAGGTGCTCTTCATGGACGGCGGCGTCGTCGTCGAGCGTGGAACTCCGGCAGAGGTGCTGACGCGTCCGTCGACCGACCGCGCCCGTCAGTTCCTGCACCGCATCCTCGACCCGATCGACTGAGGCCCCGGGGAGTGGCAGAGGGCGTGGCATAGGCTCGGCACCATGTCTGACGAGCACGGCTTCTCGACCCGCGCCATCCACGCCGGCCAGGAGGCCGACGCCTCCACCGGGGCGGTCATCACCCCGATCTACCAGGTGTCGACGTACAAGCAGGACGGCATCGGCGGCTTCCGGGGCGGGTACGAGTACAGCCGCTCGGCCAACCCGACGCGCACGGCCCTCGAGGAGTGCATCGCCGCCCTCGAGGGGGGCAGCCGCGGGTTCGCTTTCGCGTCCGGGCTCGCCGGCCAGGACACCGTCGTCCGGGCCCTCCTCGTGCCGGGCGACCACGTCGTCGTGCCGAACGACGCGTACGGCGGCACGTACCGCTACTTCAACAAGGTCGCCGGCCCGCAGGGCATCGAGCACTCGATCGCCGACATGAGCGATCTCGATGCGGTGCGCTCCGCCGTCCGTCCCGGGCGCACGAAGATGGTGTGGGTCGAGAGCCCGACCAACCCGCTGCTCGGCATCGCCGACATCGAGGCCGTGGCCGGGGTCGCCCACGAGGCCGGTGCCCTCCTCGTCGTCGACAACACCTTCGCGACCGCCTACCTGCAGAGCCCCATCGCGCTCGGCGCCGACATCGTCACGCACTCGACGACGAAGTACTCCGGCGGCCACAGCGACGTGGTCGGGGGCGCCGTCATCACCCGCGCCGACATCACGGTGCCCGGCATGACCGACGCCGAGGACCGGATCGCCTTCCACCAGAACAGCATCGGCGGCGTCGCCGGTCCCTTCGACTCGTGGCTGACGCTGCGCGGGCTCAAGACCCTCGCGGTCCGCATGGAGCGCCACTGCGACAACGCCGAGAGGGTCGTCGAGTTCCTCCAGGGCCATGACGGCGTCTCCCAGGTGCTCTACCCGGGTCTGGCCGGCCACGCCAACCACGAGGTCGCGGCCCGGCAGATGAAGCGCTTCGGCGGCATGGTCAGCTTCCGGATGCGCCGGGGCGAGGACGCCGCGGTCAAGGTGTGTGCGGCCGTGCGCCTGTGGACCCTGGGGGAGTCCCTCGGGGGCGTGGAGTCGCTCATCGAGCACCCGGGCCGGATGACCCACGCGAGCGTCGCCGGCACCGAGCTCGAGGTCCCGGACGACCTCATCCGCCTCTCGGTCGGCATCGAGGACGTCGACGACCTCATCGCCGACCTCCGCGAGGCGCTCGACATCCACGGCTGACCGGCGGGCGTGACCGTTCTCGCGGTCGACTTCGGGTCGACCTTCACCAAGGGCGCGCTGCTTGGCGACGACGGCGAGGTCGTCGCCACCGGTGCGACGCCGACGACGGGGACCCTCGGCCGCGGCGACGTGCTCGACGGCTACCGAGCCCTGCGTTCGATGCTCGACGTGCCCGACGACGCGTCGGTCCGCGCCTGCTCGAGCGCCGGGGGAGGCCTGCGGCTCGCCGTCGTCGGCTACGAGGCCACGGTCACCGCGCAGGCCGGCCGGCGGGTCGGGTTGTCGGCCGGTGCCAAGGTCGTCCACGTCGCCGCCGGCGCCCTGACGACCGATGCGGCCGCCGCCCTGCGCGCGTCCCGGCCCGACATCGTCCTGCTCGTCGGCGGCACCGACGGCGGCAACGCCGACGTGCTGCTGCACAACGCGGACCGGCTCGCCCGCCTTGCCATCGGGGGCCACGGGGCACATGCCACGCCCGTCGTCGTCGCCGGCAACGTCGAGGCCCGCGAGGACGCCATGGCCAGGCTCGCCGCCACCGACCGGCCGGCGGTGGCGGCCGACAACGTGCTGCCGCGGATCGGCGTCATCGCCCCGGAGTCCGCGCGGGCCGCGATCCGGCAGGCGTTCCTGCAGCACGTCATCGGCGGCAAGGGCCTGTCGCGCGACCCCGCGTTCGCGGCGATGGTGCAGGCCCCGACGCCCGACGCCGTGCTGCGTGGCGTCGAGGCGCTCGCCGGGCTCGGCGGTGGCGATGTGCTCGTCGTGGACGTCGGGGGCGCGACGACCGACGTCTACTCGTGCCTGACCCCGGAGGGGGAGGACGCGTCCCTGCGCAAGGACGTCGTGGCACCGCTGTGGCACGCCCGGACGGTCGAGGGCGACCTCGGGCTGCGATGGAACGCGCTGCACGTCGTCCGGGCCGCCGAGGAGGAGCACGTGCTCGACGGTGCCGGCCGTCCCTCCGCGGCCGACCTGCGGTCGTGGGCTGCCCGCGTCCACAGGCAGCCCGGGCTGCTGCCGACCGATGCCGAGGAGCGCGCGCTCGACCTGGAGCTGGCCCGCCTGGCCGCCCTCGTCGCGGTCCGGCGCCATGCACGTGCGGCCCAGCCGACCGAGTCGCCCCGGCCCCTCGCCAACGTCACGACCCTCGTCGGTTCCGGCGGGGTGCTGCGGCACGCCGACGCGTCGGGGCGCGAGCACGTCCTCGGTGCCGTGCTCAGGGACCACGCCGGCGGGTGGAAGGTGCCGCGCGAGGCCCGCGCCCACGTCGACGAGCGGTACCTGCTCTTCGCCGCGGGGCTGCTCGCCGCCGACGCCCCCGACCTTGCCCGCGCCGTCGCCGCCCAGGCCTGACCGCGAGACAGCCTGACCCCGAGCCTGACCCCGAGCCTGACCGCCCGACAGCCTGACCCCGCAACACACCGAGCAGCTGCCAACCCCGGTTGGAGTACCAAGGGCGACCTGGCAGCTGCTCGGTGTGTTGCGGGTGGAGCGGGCGGTGGAGGCGGGCGGTGGGGGCGCTGTCTCTTATACACATCTGACGCTGCCGACGACGGAGAGAGTGTGGAAC
>NZ_JBNDHY010000080.1:0-21110 GCF_056755315.1 Monashia sp. HAY1-2A | reverse complement strand
CCCCTGCCCTGAGCCGTCCCGGCGCGGGCTGGGAGGCGCGGGAACAACGACCGCCTAGGATCGGTTGAGGCCCATGTGGCCCGCAGCGCCCCGGGAAACGGGGCGGCGCGCGCGCATCCGAGCACCCCCAGCGTCACCGAGGAGCAGTCCCCATGTCCGACGTCCGCAACGTCATCATCATCGGCTCCGGCCCCGCCGGCTACACGGCCGCGGTGTACGCGGCGCGGGCGAACCTGGCGCCCCTCGTGTTCGAGGGCGCCGTGACGGCCGGTGGAGCCCTGATGAACACGACCGACGTCGAGAACTTCCCCGGGTTCCGCGACGGCATCATGGGCCCCGACCTCATGGACAACATGCGGGCGCAGGCCGAACGCTTCGGCGCCGAGCTGGTCACCGACGACGTCACCGCCGTCGACCTCACCGGCGACATCAAGACCGTCACCGACGGCGAGGGCAGGGTGCACCGCGCGAAGGCCGTCATCCTCTCGATGGGGTCGGCCTACCGCGAGCTCGGCCTCCCGCGCGAGAAGGAGCTGTCCGGCCACGGCGTCTCGTGGTGCGCCACGTGTGACGGCTTCTTCTTCCGTGACCAGGACATCGCCGTGGTCGGTGGCGGCGACTCCGCCATCGAGGAGGCGACCTTCCTGACGAAGTTCGCCCGCACCGTCACGATCATCCACCGCCGCGACGAGCTGCGCGCGAGCAAGATCATGGCCGACCGCGCCTTCGCCAACGACAAGATCCGCTTCGCCTGGAACTCCGAGGTCGCCGAGATCCACGGCGAGGACAAGCTGTCCGGCGTCACGCTGCGCGACACGGTCACCGGCGAGACGCGCGAGCTGGCGGTCAGCGGTCTGTTCGTCGCCATCGGCCACGACCCGCGCAACGAGCTGGTCAAGGGCGTCCTCGAGACCGACGACGCCGGCTACGTGCTCGTCCAGGGCCGGTCGACGCGGACCAACGTGCCCGGCGTCTTCGCCTCGGGCGACCTCGTCGACCACACCTACCGCCAGGCCATCACGGCGGCCGGGTCGGGCTGTGCCGCCGCCCTCGACGCCGAGCACTACCTCGCCGCGCTCGAGGACACCGACTCACCCGCCGAGGCCGCCGCCGAGGCCGCCGCGATCGACGACACCGACGCGGGTCCGATCCCCGACCCGCGTGCCACCGTCGGCGCCGGAGCCTGACACCGAGGACCACCGGTCCGACCGCGTGCACGAACCGTGCACGGCCCCCGTCCGCACCGCCCACTCGCCAGCCGCACACGAGAAGGAATCTCCATGGCACTGAAGAACACCACCGACGCCACCTTCGCCGACGACGTCCTCATGAGCGAGAAGCCCGTGCTCGTGGACTTCTGGGCCACGTGGTGCGGCCCGTGCCGCAAGGTCGCCCCGATCCTCGAGGAGATCAACGAGCAGTACGGCGACAAGATCGAGATCGTCAAGCTCGACACCGACGCCAACGTCGACACCGCGGCCCGCTACGGCGTCGTGTCGATCCCGACCCTCAACGTGTACGTCAAGGGCGAGGTCGTCAAGACGATCGTCGGCGCGCACCCGAAGCCGAAGCTGCTGCGGGAGCTCGAGGAGTTCATCGCCTGATGCGCGGGTACGTCAAGGGGGTGGTCGCCGACACGGCGCCACCCCCTTCGCGTACTAGGCTGCCCGATGGGTCGAGCCACGTGCCCACCGTGCCCACCGTCCCTCGAGCATCCGGTCCGCGCCCGGGCCCCTCCACCGGAAGGAGCCGTCATGACCCCTCTCCCGTCGGTCGTGCTCCGACGAGGTGACTCCGGTCCCGCCGTCGCCGCGGTCTGTGAGCGGCTCGTCGTCACCGGTGACCTGTCGGGCGGAGCCGGCCACACCGACCGGTTCGGCGACCCGATCTTCGACGAGCGCGTCGAGCAGGCCGTCAAGTCGTTCCAGCAGCGGCGTGGCCTGCTCGTCGACGGCGTCGTCGGGCCCTCCACGTTCGCGGCCCTCGACGGCGCACGCTGGGGCCTCGGTGACCGCGTCCTGCGCTACCTGCCGGAGTTCTTCCTCGAGGGGGACGACGTCGTGACGCTGCAGGCGCGTCTGGCCGAGCTCGGCTTCACCCCCGGCAAGATCGACGGCCTGCACGGCCCCGAGACCGACGCCGCGGTGCGGCGCTTCCAGGCTGCCGTGGGCCTCGTGCCCGACGGGGTCGTCGGTCCGGAGACGATGCGCGCCTTCGCCGGGCTGCGCCGCTCCGTCGTCGGCGGCTCGGCCAACGCCCTGCGCGAGCGCGAGCACATCCGTCGCAGCGGCTTCTCGCTGAGCGGGCGCACCATCGTCCTCGACCCCGGCCACGGCGCGGGCGACGCCGGGGCGACCGGCCACCGCGGCCTCGTCGAGGCCGAGGTGGCCCTCGACCTCGCCCGGCGCATCGAGGGACGGCTGTCGGCCCACGGCGTCAGCGTCGTGTTCACCCGCACTGCGGCGACCGACGGTGGCTCCGACGAGGAGCGTGCGGCGTTCGCCAACTCGTGCGAGGCCGACCTCGTGCTGTCGCTGCACACCGACCACAGCGCCACCGGCTCGGCGCACGGCGTCGCGACGTTCTTCTACGGCCACGCCGACGGCGCGGGCTGGTCCACCACGGGCGAGCACTTCGCCGACCTGCTGCTGCGCGAGGTCGTGGCGCGCACCGGCCTGACCGACTGCCGCACGCACGCGCGCACCTGGCCGCTGCTGCGTCGCACCCGGATGCCCGCGGTGCGGCTCGACTTCGGCTACCTCAACAACGACGGCGACGCCGCGGCCCTGGCGGACACGCGCACACTCGACGCCGTGGCCGAGGCGGTCGTCGTCGCGCTCCAGCGGATGTACCTGGGCGAGGCCGACACGGCGCGCACGGGCGTGCTGCGCCTCGACGACCTGCGTCGCCACCTGGAGGCCATGCGTCGTCAGCACGTCGGAGCCTCCGACTCACCCCCGCGCACCGGTACCTGACGCCCACGCGTCGTCGGCGGTCCGCGCGTGGCTCGACCCGTTGGGGTGCGTCTCGGGAACCGGGCGTACGGCGGGCACCGCGGCGAGGGCGCGGCGCACCGCCTCCGCGGCCTCGTCGCGGATCGTCACGAGGGTCCGCAGGTCGATCCGCAGCCGGGGGTAGGACGGGTGGTCACGCTCGACGCGGAAGCCGGCGTCCTCGAGCACCCGCGCCTCGAGGACGCAGTCGTGCCGGTCCACGGCGAGCGGACGTGCGGCGATGACGTCGAGCGAGCGCGCCCGGTGCCGCAGGGCCTCCTTGGCGGCGGCCTGGACGAGCGCCTTGCGCAGCCCCTTGCCGACGCGTCCCGCGAGGTCCGCGCCGCCCGACGCGTCGGCGGTGACGGCCGTGACGAGCATGAGCGTCGACGGGTCCGACGGCGACGTCGGGAAGGCGGCCAGCCTCGGCACGAGCCGGGCCGGCGCGACGACGACGTGCCCGACCGGGCGGCCGTCGACGTACGCGACGCGTCCGGGTGGCCCCCAGTCGGTCGTCACCGACTCCACCCACGCCGCGAGCAGGGCGAGCGGGTCGGCCGGGTCACCGTGGCCGTTGTTCGGGACGGTCTGCCAGAACGTGCACGGCGCACAGGACCCGACGAGGTCCGCGACGCGGTCGGGCGTGAGCGGCCGTAGCTCACGCGTCCTCGTTCCGGGCATGGGCCCATTCTGTCCCGCCACCGGCACGACGGGGACACCGGACGCGCGGAGGGCCCTCGGACGCGGGCCTCCGCCTAGGGTGGACGGCATGAGCGAGCCGGGCACCTACGTCGAGAAGAGCTTCAAGCGGGACACGAACTACATCACGACGCGGATCACGCGTGACGGGCGCGACGGCTGGCCGGTCGAGGCCGGTCGCTACCGCCTCGTCGTCGCCCGCGCCTGCCCGTGGGCCAACCGGGCGATCATCGTGCGCCGGCTCCTCGGGCTCGAGGACGCCCTGTCGATGGGCATCTGCGGCCCGACCCACGACAGCCGCAGCTGGACCTTCGACCTCGACCCCGGCGGGCTCGACCCGGTGCTGCGGATCCCCCGCATCCAGGACGCCTACTTCAAGCGCGACCCGGACTACCCGCGCGGGATCACGGTTCCGGCGGTCGTCGACGTGCCCACCGGGCAGGTCGTGACCAACGACTTCAAGCAGATCACCGTCGACCTCGAGACCGAGTGGCGCGACCTGCACCGCGACGGTGCGCCCGACCTCTACCCGGCCGAGCTCGCCGACGAGATCGAGGCCGTGAGCGAGCCGATCTACCGGTACGTCAACAACGGCGTCTACCGGTGCGGCTTCGCCGGCACCCAGGAGGCCTACGACAAGGCCTACCGGCGGCTGTGGCAGCACCTCGACCTGCTCGAGGAACGCCTGGCGACGCGTCGCTACCTGGTCGGCGACCACGTGACCGAGGCGGACGTGCGCCTCTTCACGACCCTCGTGCGGTTCGACCCGGTCTACCACGGGCACTTCAAGTGCAACCGTTCGAAGCTGACCGAGATGCCGGTCCTGTGGGCCTACGCCCGTGACCTCTTCCAGACCCCCGGTTTCGGCGACACCATCGACTTCGCGCACATCAAGCGGCACTACTACGTCGTGCACCGCGACGTGAACCCGACCGGAGTCGTCCCGCTCGGCCCGGCACTCGAGAACTGGGCCACGCCGCACGGCCGCGAGGCCCTCGGCGGGTCCCCGTTCGGCGACGGGACCCCGCCGGGACCGGTGCGCGAAGTGGTGCCACCCGAGCACAACCCGGCGCTGGCCCTGCTCTGAGGCCGGATCAGGCCCTGAAGAAGTCGGCGAGCGCCGGAGCCAGCGTCGCGGCGGGCACGTGGTGGAAGTCTCCGGGCAGCTCCACCGCCCGGCCGTCGGGCAGCGCGCGGGCGACGACCTGGACCGCGTCGTGCAGCCACGGCATCTGCGTGCCACTGCTGCAGACCGACAGGAACGGGATGGTCACCTTCGCGAAGGTCTCGGCGGGGATGTCCTGCTCGTCGCCACCGAGGCACAGGCCGTCGTACTTCACGGTGTAGGTCATCGACAACATCGGCTCCCACATCGGCGTGCCCTTGAGGCCGTCGACCATCTCGTCGGGCATGCCCACGGCCTCGGTGTTGAAGAACCGCAGGATGCCCTCCCGGTCGCCGGCGGCCTCGAGGCGCTCGAGACGTCCGATGTAGTCCGGGGGCGGCGACGGCCAGCCTTCGGTGCGGTAGGGCACCTCGAGAGCCGCCGCCCTGGCGAGCGGGGCGCCGCCCGCGGCCGCCTCGATGACGAGGGCACCCCCGGAGGACACGCCGAACGCGTAGGCGGGGGCCCCGGGCGCGCCCGCCGCCCCGATGACCGCCGTGAGGTCCTCGACCTCACGCTGCACGGCGTAGGGCTGCGTGTCGCCGCTGTCGCCGCGTCCGCGCCGGTCGTAGGTCACGCCGGTGAGGCCGAGCGCGCCGAGCGCCTGCGCCACGTCGCGGAAGGAACCGCGGTCGCAGAAGGCGCCGCCGACGACGGCGACGACGGGACCGCTGCCGTAGGTCTCGTAGGCGATCGTCGTGCCGTCTGCAGACGTCGCGTGCTGAAGGGCGGTCACGGAGGTGGGGGTCGGGCTCATGCTGGGCTCCTCGGTCTGGTGGTCGCGCTGACGCGCTACCGGCTGGGTCGGTCATCCCCATGTCGAACGGGGCGACGGCGTCTCGACACGTGGATCGGGAAATTTCCGCGCGCTTCGTGGAGAGGTCAGCGCTTCGTCGAGAAGACGGTGCGACGCTCCTCCTCGGGCACCGTTGCCATGTAGTCGACCACGGCGTCGCTGAGGCTGGGCCACGTCGGGTGCTGCTCCACCGGGGCCACCGTCGCGACGACGTGGTCGGCGTGCACCTCGACGAGGTTCCAGGACTGCGGGCCGTCGACGCCCATGAGCAGCTCGCGCGGGGCGCCGACGTCGTCGACGTACGAGACCCCGCCGGCGACGAGCACCGGGACGTGCCCGAGCGTCCCGAAGCTCGTGACGTGGAGGTGGCCGCTGAGGATGGCCCGCACGTCGGTGCCCTCGAGCGTCGCGCGGAGCCGGTCGGGGTCGTCGAAGTCCAGCAGCTGCATGACCGGGGACCGGTAGGTGATCGGCGGATGGTGCATGACGAGGATCGTCCCGTGCTCGGCCGGGGTCGCGAGCTCCCTTGCGAGCCAAGCGTACTGGGCCTCCGAGAACCCACCGTGGTGGAAGCCGGGCAGGGCCGAGTCGACGTCGATGATCCGCAGGCCGCGGACGACGGTGACGCGGTCCTGCGGCTCGTCGGTGTCGAGGCCGTACCAGCCCTGCGCCAGCGGGCGCCGTTCGTCGTGGTTGCCGCCCGTGACGACGACCGTGGCGCCGAGACGCTCGGCCACCGGCTCGACGAGCTCGCGCAGCGTCGCGTAGGCCTCCGGTTGGGCGCTGTCGGTGAGGTCGCCGGACAGGACGAGGGCATCGAGGCGCTCCCCCGACGCCTCGACCTTCTCGAGCGCCTTGCGCAGCTGGGCGACGGTGTCGATGTGGCCCTGCAGCAGCCCCCCACCGGCGATGAGGTGCACGTCGGACAGGTGGGCGAGGACGTGCGTCGGTGCCGGTCGGCTCCCCGTGAAGACCATGGCGCCAATGTATGCGGTGCGCGTCGTTGTGATCGGGGTCGGTGGGAGCGATGCTGGGTGGGTGTCCTCCAGCGCCCAGGGGCTCTTTCGCGTCGACTTCACCGGTGAGGTCGTCTACTGGCGCGGACCCTCGCCCTTCCACTTCGTCGTCGTGCCCGAGCCCGAGCTGGCGGAGGTCGCCGCGTGGTCGTTCGCGAGCTACGGCTGGGGCTGCCTACCGGTGCGGGGGCGCCTCGGACGCACGGAGTTCCGGACGTCGTTGTTCCCCAAGGACGGTGGCTTCGTCGTCCCGGTCAAGGCCCACGTGCGCCGCGCCGAGCGCGTCGAGCTCGGCGACGTCGTGCGGTTGCGGCTGGATCTCGTCACCGACGGCGTCACAGGCTGAGGAGCGGGCCGATGCCGATCCCCCGAGCCGTCACGACGCTGAACCGGGACGTCCTCAACAAGGCGATGGTCCACCTCGCGGGGCACGGCTGGTTCGTCGAGCTCGAGCACGTGGGTCGGCGGTCCGGGCGCGTCTTCCGGGTCCCGATGATGGCGTTCGACGGCGCGGACCATGTCACCGTCGCCCTGACGTACGGGCCGCGCGTCGACTGGCTGGCCAACCTCCGCGCCGCCGGTGGCGGACGGATGCACCTGCGCGACGAGCTGCTGACGCTCGGCCCGCCGGTCTTCATCGACGAGGAGGAGGGCCTGCGACGGATGCCGCAGCCGCCGCGCGCGCTGCTGCCGGTCCTGGGCTGCCACGACTTCGTCGAGATCCCGGTTCTGGCCCGAGCTCCCTTCACCGGGTGGTGAGCTCGTGGCAGGACCCGGTCGAGGGCACCGAGGCACTGGGCCGTCGAGGCCGTCGAGGGGAGGCGTCAGCGGCGCACCTGGCACTCGGGACACCAGTACAGCGTCCGCCCGGCGACGGTGCGGTCCCGCACGGGTGCCCCGCACCTGGGGCACGGCAACCCGGTGCGCTGGTAGACGAGGAAGCGACGTTCGAAGTGGTCACCGAGACGCTCGCCGGTCAGCGACTCCGTGATGGCTCGCGCCCGACCGCTGCGTCGGAGCCGGCGAGCGGCGTCGACCTGGTCCTGCATCGTCAGGATCTGCGAGAACGTCACCCCCAGCGGCATGAGGAGGACGAGGTCCTCCCAGAGGGCCTCCCAGGCCCCGCTCGACAGCTCTCGACCGGGCGTCATCGGGTCGATCGCCTGCCGGTGCAGCACCTCGCACCGGTACACGTTGCCGACCCCGGCGACGACCGACTGGTCCATCAGGAGTTCGCCGATCCCCTTGCGGCTCTTGCGGATTCGCTGAAGTGCCCGCTGGGGCTGCTGCCGGCGACGCAGCGGGTCCGGGCCGAGCGTGCCGACGATCTCACGTTCCCGGCGCGCGTCGACGACGGTGCACGTCATGGGCCCCCGCAGGTCGGCGTAGTGGGCGTCGGTCTCCAGGCGAAGCCGTACCGTCGGCAGCGGCGCCGGCACTCCGTCGGGCCCGGCCGGTCGCACCGGGAACGTGCCGATGAGGCCGAGGTGGACGTGAAGCGTCTCCGGTCCGAGGTCGACGAAGAGGTGCTTGCCGTGGGCCCGCGCCCCGTGCAACTGCTGGCCGTCGAGCCGGGCGGCATCGGCCGCGAACCGCCCCTGCGGACTCGAGGCGGCGACGACGCGGTCGGCGAACGCGCGCTCCAGGCGGGCTGCGAGGGCGTGGATCGTATGGCCCTCGGGCACGGCTCTCCTCGGTCGGGTAGGGGGACGGGTGTCTCGGACGACCGGGCGCGTCGTCGACCGCGGCGCGGTCGGCGACGCGGGGACGGCTCGCCGAGCGTCCGCGGCTACCGTATCGTTGCCACCGGGGGAACAGCAGTCGCCGGCGGCTTCCGGGAACGAGGGGACCATGGCGACTGACTCCGTTGACTCCGTGCAGGTGCGGCGGATGCGCGACGACCCGACGGACGATCCCGCCTCCGGGCTCGGGACCCCGGCCTCCGACCGGGCGCCGGCGTGGGCCGCGGTGCTGGCCGTCGTCGCCGGGGTCCTCGTCAGCGGGTACGTGGCGCAGGTCGTGACGCCGTTCATCCGCCGTGACGACTGGCCGTACCTGCTGCCGGAACACATCCCGGGCGGCTCCGGCGTCTGGCAGAAGAACCTCACCGAGGGCCGCTGGCTCAACTACGTCTGGTGGCTCGTCGTCGGCC
The DNA here is from genome assembly GCF_056755315.1 of Monashia sp. HAY1-2A. Lineage (NCBI taxonomy): Bacteria > Bacillati > Actinomycetota > Actinomycetes > Micrococcales > Intrasporangiaceae > Intrasporangium > Monashia sp. HAY1-2A. The sequence goes on along the minus strand of NZ_JBNDHY010000080.1, from coordinate 12,289 downwards.
AGCACGAGATGCCCGTCGTCGCGTCGGTGCTCTACGCCGTGGCCTACGGCGCCTTCGTCGTCGGCTTCGTGCGCCTGTTCGACGTGCGTGGCCGGGCGGCCGCAGCCCTCCTGGCTCTGGCCGTGTTCGCCTCCCCGCTGTGGGAGCGACTCGTCTACTGGCCGGCGACGCTGACCCCCTCGGCCGTCGTCGCGGCCCTCGCGGTGTGGACCCTTCCGCGCGCATCGGTGGGTCGCGGCCGCCTCGTCGTCTGGGGGTTCGTGGCGACGGTTCTCTCGGTCCTGACGTACCCGCCCCTGGCGCCCGTCGTCCTCGTCGCCGCGCTCGTCCACCTGCGCCGACGCCCCTGGCGAACGACCCTTGCCGCCTGCGCGCTCTTCGTCGTCGTCTACGGGATCGGCATCCTGACGATCTACACCTTGAACTGGATCGCCTTCCGCCACTTCGGAGTTCGCATATCAGCCTGGCGTCACCCGAACGCCGCGCACAGTCTGCACGCCCTCGTGGTCAACGCGCACCGCTACCTCGTCGACCTGAAGGGACTGGCCAAGGCGCTCGGCCCACCCTCGCTCGTCCTCGGGGCGGTCGCCGGGATCGTCGCCCTCCTCGACCCCCGGACGCGGGGGGCGTGGCTGCGCGTCCTCACCGGTCTCGTCCTCGTCATCGCCCTCGGCGGAGCCCAGACCCTCGTCACCGGGGTCACCACCAATCCCCGGGGTTTGCTCTGGGGCTGGTTGCTCGCCGTCGTGCCGGCCGGCCTGCTCCTGTCCAGCGTGAGCTGGCCCCGGCGGGTCGGCCTCGTCCTCCTCGTCGCGTTGTCGGTCGCCGGACTGGTCCAGTGGCGATCGGACGTCTCGGCCCACCAGCAGACGCGGCGTGAGTACGCCGCGATCGTCGATGCCGTGGTGGCCGCACAGCAACGCACCGGCCTGCACGACGTGGTCCTGTACCAGAACCCTGCGCAGCGTCGAACCGCCGCGGGGGGTATCACGGTCGGTACGGTGCAGATGATGCTCTACGAGTACGCCGGCGTCGTCACGCACTGGTGCGCCGGGAGCCAGTGCTCCGAGCTGGCGGCCCGCGTGGGGTCCGGACCCGTGGTCCAGGTCGGGGATGCCATCGGCGTGGTCGTCCCGAGGCCGGCCACCTGGCTCTGAGGACCGCAGCCGGTTGCCGTCACCCCCGGCGCGGGTGACGGCGAGCTCTCAGCGGTGGTTTCCCTCGATGCCCATGAGTCCCATGATGCGACGCAGGTCCTCGATCGAGGCGAACTCGACGGTGATCTTGCCCTTGCGTTGGCCGAGCGCGATGGCCACGCGCGTCTCGAGGTGGTCGGCCAGGCCGGAGGTGTACTCGTCGAGCTGCGGATGCCGCGAGCCGGCGCGCGGCCGGCGCGGCTTCGGCGCCTGTCCGCCCTCACCGAGCGCGACGAGCTCCTCCACCGTGCGCACCGAGAGGCCTTCGGCGACGATGCGCTGAGCCATGCGTTCCATCGAGGCGCCGTCGGGAAGCCCGAGCAGCGCCCGGGCGTGGCCGGCACTGAGGACACCGGCTGCGACGCGGCGCTGGACGAGCGGGGGCAGCCTGAGCAGCCGCAGCGTGTTGGAGATCTGTGGCCGGGACCGGCCGATGCGGGTCGCCAGCTCCTCGTGGGAGCAGCCGAAGTCGTCGAGCAGCTGCTGGTAGGCGGCCGCTTCCTCGAGCGGGTTGAGCTGGCTGCGGTGCAGGTTCTCGAGGAGGGCGTCGCGCAGCAGGTCGTCGTCGCTCGTGTCCTTGATGATCGCCGGGATCGTCGCCTGCTCGGCCTGCTGCGACGCGCGCCAGCGACGCTCGCCCATGATGAGCTCGAAACGCTTGCCGTCGGCCTCGGCGAGCTGCTCCTCGGGGATGCGGCGCACGACGACAGGCTGGAGCACCCCGATCTCGCGGATCGAGTGGACGAGCTCGCCCATGTGGTCCTCGTCGAAGACCGTCCGCGGCTGGCGGGGGTTGGGCCGGATCGAGTCGATGTCGAGCTCTGCGAACTCCGCGCCGGGAACGACCGCGAGCTGCGAATCCGTGGTGTCGGCCTCGGAGGGGGTCGGTTCCGTCACCTGCTGGCTGGGCGGCGCCGCGTCACCGGTCGCGCCGGGCTGCTGGGCGGGGCTGCCGGTCCCCGTGGTCTCGGCGGCTTCCGTGGTGTCGTCGGTCTCCACAACGGCGACGGCGACCGCTCCGCCGCCGTTCTCGTCACGCTTCTGCTCGGGGAAGAAGACGTCGACGGGCCGACCCGTCCCCCCGCTCGGTGCGCTCGGGATGAGTGCTCCCAGACCCCGACCCAGTGCCCGACGCTTCTCCGCCATTCCACATCCTCAGACCATGTCGGGCGCGGCCGTCGCGCCCGCGGTCAGTCTAGGTGCATCGCTGTGGGGATACGTGCAGGCGGCACGTCGCGCCGAATCGGGCGTTTCACGTGAAACGCACCCGCCCGCGGGAGCCCGGACGGTGCCGATGGCACGAGGCAGTCGCTGGGACGCTTCCTGTTTCACGTGAAACAGGAGTGAGACCTGTGGCGACGCATGAGAGCCTGCGGCACCCGGAAGCACCCGTGTTTCACGTGAAACGGAAGAAGCACGGCCTTGGAGAGGCCGCAGACGGGTCAGCTTCGGCCGTCGGCGCCGCGGTCGGCGATCTCGCCCGCCGCCTCCAGGTAGGCCAGGGCGCCGCTGCTCGTGGGGTCGTACGTCAGGACCGTCTCGCCGAAGCTCGGCGCCTCCGAGACGCGGACCGACCGGGGCACCGTGGTGCGCAGGACCTGCTCCGGGAAGTGCTCACGGACCTCTTCGGCGACCTGGGCCGAGAGGCGGGTGCGCCCGTCGTACATCGTCAGCAGGATCGTCGAGACGTGCAGCGGCGGGTTGAGGTGAGCCCGGACCAGCTCGATGTTCTTGAGCAGCTGCGACAGGCCCTCGAGGGCGTAGTACTCGCACTGGATCGGGATGAAGACCTCGCTCGCGGCCACCATGGCGTTGACGGTGAGCAGACCGAGGCTCGGGGGGCAGTCGATGAGGATGTAGTCGTAGCCGTGGCCCTGCTCCCCGGCGGCCCCGATCGCCTTGTGCAGCCGCGACTCGCGGGCGACGAGGGAGACGAGCTCGATCTCGGCACCGGCGAGGTCGATCGTCGCCGGTGCGCAGTAGAGCCCCTCGACGGTGGTGCACGGCTGCACGACATCGAGCAGCGGCTTGCCGTCGACGAGCACGTCGTAGATCGAGGGCACCTCGGCGTGGTGGTCGATGCCGAGGGCGGTGCTCGCGTTGCCCTGCGGGTCCAGGTCGATGACGAGAACCGTGAGACCGGACTGGGCGAGGGCCGCGGCGATGTTCACCGTGGTCGTCGTCTTGCCGACGCCGCCCTTCTGGTTGGCGACGGTGAGGACGCGAGGTGCGGCTGGCTTCGGGAACGGCCGACCCGTCAGCTGGATGCGACGCCGTGCGTTGTCGGCGAGCTCGCGGGCCAGCGGCGTGTCCGCGTCGGCGGCCGGCAGGGCAGCCACGAGGGCCTCCCGCTCGGCGAGCCCCTCGGCGTAGGCACGGTGCCGGGCGCTCTCGTCCACAGCGTTGTCCCCAGCCGCGGACAGGCCGGGTTCCTGCGTGGAGAGCGTGTTCTCGGGCGGGTCATCCACCGCATTGTCCACAGGTCGGTCTTCCTCGTCATCGGTCTGGCTGGGCGGCCCGAGGGCCTCGGGGTGCTCGGCCTCAGGTGCTGCTGGCACCTCGTCCTGTGGTTCCGTCGGGGCCGGCTCGGACGCCAGAACCTCCACGGCTGTGGTCTGCTGGGCCGCGGCACCGGCACCGGAGCCGACGACTGCTCGCCCGGGGACCGATGCGTCGGTGGGCTGCTCCTCGAGGGCCTCCGCGGCTCCCGGCTCGGCCCGGTCGACGTCCGACCGCCCGGTCGTCGGAGCCGAAGAGCCTTCGGCGGCCGGCGTCCCCTCCTCGTCGCGCACCGGGGTGGCGAGCGTCGCGTCGACCACCACCGCCGTGGGAGCTTCCCCCACGTCGTCGCTCCTCGAGCCTGCGCCGACCGCCGGTGCGTGGTCTGTTTCACGTGAAACAGCGAGCCTTCGCGCGAGCCAACCCAGGTGACGGTGCTCCGGCGACGGTTCGGGTTCGCTGGGCCACCCCAGGTTCGTCGACATCGTCACGGGGAGTGCACCTCCGGGGATCGCGTGCGGAGGCGGTGGTGATGAGAACGGGGACGTCGCCCCGCCCACCGCCGGAAAGGTCTCGACACGATCATGTCTGATGCGGCCGACGTCTGCTCGACGCCGGGCCGGTGCGCCGCGAACCACGCGGCCGATCGCCCCGCCGACGCGCGGATCCGGCGCTGCTCGGTGCTCGGGAGCGGAACTTGCGCCGATCCACCGCCTCCTCGATCGTCGCTCGCAGCACGATCGTCGGTTCGTCGAGGACCCCCGCGCCGTACTCCTCGACGGCCGCGTCGACGACACCGAGACGCGCCAGAGCCGTCCGGCTCTCCTCGAGCTCCCCCCTCGCCCGCAGGCCTTTCAGGGCGAGGACGCTCCCGTGCGGCGCCAGCAGCGGGAGCGTCCACTCCGCGAGCTGGAGGATGCCCGAGACGGCCCGCGCCGTGACCCACGGCGCGCGGACCACGTCCCACAGCGCCTCGGCGCGGGCCGTGTGCACGGTGACGTTGTCGAGGCCGAGGTGGGCGATGGTGCCGGAGAGCCAGCCCGTCCGTCGGGCCAGCGGCTCGACGAGGTGCAGGTGCAGGTCGGGACGGGCGATGGCGAGGGCGAGCCCGGGCAGGCCGGCGCCGGACCCGACGTCGATGACCTCTTGACCGCCGGCGTCACGCACGGGGATGGCCGTGTGCACCACTGCGCAGTTGAGGACGTGCCGGTCCCACAGGCGCGGCGCCTCCCGCGGCCCGATGAGCCCGTGGCTGATGCCGGTGTCGGCAAGCACGGCCACGAACTCCTCGGCGAGCTCGAGTCGCGCTCCGAACACCGCTGCGGCGATGCCCGGGGTGGCCGGTGGTCCGCTCGTCCCGAGCTCCTCGTCACCCACGCCGTGCTCCTCGCCCTCCGTCGCCGGCGGACGCTCGACGCGTCCCGCCGCGTTTCACGTGAAACGGGCCGCGTTCAGGCCGGGAGGATGACGACGTGACGGTGCGGCTCCGTGCCCTCGGACTCCGAGACGAGCCCCGCGGCCGCGACCTCGTCGTGGACGACCTTGCGCTCGAAGGCCGACATCGGCTCGAGGGAAGACTTCTCCCCTGTCGCCTTGACCTGCTCGATGGCGGTCTTCGCGAGGTCGACGAGGGTCGAGCGTCGCTCGGCTCGGTGCCCGGCGATGTCCAGCATGAGGCGGCTGCGCTCGCCGGTCTCGGCCTGGACCGCCAGACGGGTCAACTCCTGGAGGGCCTCGAGCACCTTTCCGTTCGGGCCGACGAGGCGGCGCGGGACGCGCCCGTCCTCGGAGTCGACGATGGCCACCGCGGCACGGTCACCGTCGACGTCGACGTCGAGGTCCCCGTCGAGGTCGGCGATGTCGAGGAGGGTCTCGAGGAAGTCGGCGGCAACCTCACCCTCGCGCTCGAGCTGACGCACCCGCGAGGACCTGTCTGGCTTGCCCGTCTCGTCCGCCGCAGCGGGGGCGGCGTCACCGTCGTCGGTCGCCCCCTCGTCCGCCGCCTCGATGCCCGTGTCGGTCGGGTCGGTGGTCGAGTCGGCGGTCGGGTCCGTCGGGTCCGTCGCGCCGCTCGTGGTGTCGGTGGTCGTGTCGGGCGTCGTGTCGAGTGCCACGTCGCCGGTCGCCTGGGTGTCGCTCATGGGGTAACTCCTTCGTTCACCGGAGCCGGAATCTGTGGACGACTCATGTCGTCGCAGGTCAGCGGGCCGGAAGCTATGGACAAGACTGTGGATGAACGCCTCAGCGGCGGTTCTTCGGCGGGGCGGCCTTCGCGCGCTTCTTGCTCTTGGGCTGCTGCCGCTGGCCCGCCTTGGGGGCCTCCTCGACGGCGTCGCCATCGAGACCGGGCACGGTGAGCTCCTCCATGTCGCGACCCTTGCGCTTGAGGCGCTCGCGCCGCCGGGCCTCGGCCTCGGACCCGGGCGCGGGCATGTTGCGGATGACGTAGAACTGCTGACCCATGGTCCAGAGGTTCGTCGTCAACCAGTAGAGCAGGACACCGATCGGGAAGTTGATGCCGGAGATCGCGAAGAAGATCGGCATGAGGTACAGCAGGACCTTCTGCTGCTTCGCGAAGGGGTTGTCCAGCGCGGCGGCCGGCATGTTCTTGCGCATCAGCTGGTACTGCGTCGTGAACGTCGTCGCGGACATGAGCACGATGAGCACTGCGGTGAGGATCTTGACGCTCGTCTCACCGCTGGTCATGAAGGCGTCGGACAGCTTGGCGCCGAAGATCGTCGAACCCTCGATGGCGCGGGCGACCTCGTTGGTGATCGGGCCGATGCCGGGCTGCTTGCCCTCGGCCTGGGCGCGAAGGTTGTTGAGCAGCTGGAAGAGCGCGAAGAAGAACGGGCTCTGGATGAGGATCGGCAGGCAGCTGCTGAACGGGTTGGTGCCCGTGCGGCGGTAGAGATCCATGATCTCCTGCTGCTGCGCCTTCTGGCTCTCCGGGTCGCGCTTGCCCTTGTACTTCTTCTGGATCTTCTGCATCTCCGGCTGGATGAGCTGCATCCGGCGCGAGGAGTGGATCTGCCGTACGAAGAGGGGGATGAGCAGGAGCCGGACGACGACGGTGAGGCCGACGATCGAGAAGGCCCAGGCCCAGCCGGTGGGCAGCCCGACGGCATCGAACAGCCAGTGCCAGGCGTACATGACCCAGGCCTCACCCAGCTTGATCGGGTAGAGCAGGGTGTTGAAGAACTCGCTCAACGTGTGTCCTCTGTCATCCGGTGAGCCGGCCGAGCCTTCGGGCCGGTCACCACTGGTCGGCACCGTGGTGCCGCGTGGTCAGGTGGTGGGTTCTCCGTGGTGGTGCCGGTGCGGTGTCGGCGGTCCGTGGCCCGGCTCGGAGGGCACCGCCGCTCCCACCCGGGCCGACTCATCGGCGTCCGTCGGCCGGAAGTCCTCCGGTCGGACCGCGTTGCGGCTTTCCCACGTGAGCGGAACGTCGTCGACGCCACCCGGGTTCCACGGGTGGCACCGGCCGAGCCGCCGCACCGTGAGCCAGCTACCCCGGATCGGGCCGAAGCGCGTCAGCGCGGTGACCGCGTACGCCGAGCAGCTCGGGTAGAACCGGCAGGTGGGGGGCCTGAGCGGGGAGACGAACCGCTGGTAGAGGCGGACCGCGAGCACGAGCGGGGCCGCGAGCACCGAGCTGACGCTGAGGGTCACGGCCTGGTCACCTTCTCGAGCTGACGTCCGAGCGCCGCGTCCAGCTCTTCCCAGCTCGCCTGTGCCGCAGCCGGGTTCGCCCGGACGACGAGATCCCACCCGGTCGCGACGCCGTCGAGGTGCCCCGCCACGCTGGCTCGCAGCCGGCGCTTGGTCCGGTTGCGGACGACGGCGTTCCCGACGGCCTTGGACACAACAAAACCGACGCGCGGCGGAAGGTCCGCACGCGCATCGGTCCGGTTGGCATGCACGACGAGGAGTCGCCCGCCCGCTCTGCTGGCGCCCGGCCCCCGGACTGCCGACGCGAAGTCCGCGCTCTCGCGCAGACGGTGACGTGCCGGCAGCACGCCGAGGCCCCGGGCGGTCAGGCCGAGAGCTCGGCGCGGCCCTTGCGACGACGGGCGGCGAGGATGGCGCGACCCGCGCGGGTGCGCATGCGCAGACGGAAGCCGTGCGTCTTGGCGCGGCGACGGTTGTTCGGCTGGAAGGTGCGCTTGCTCACGAGGTTCTCCGTTGGTCGCGGGGAACGGGCGACAGCGTCGACCCGTGCTCCCGTGGGGGTGGGACTGGGCGTGGTCTCGGCGACCGCAATCGGCAAGCCCGTGGTGCTTCGGCGCCACCCGAACGACCGGGTGGGCCACGAGGCGCCATGGGCATGCGAAAGAGGTCGCAGACACGCTCGGTCAACGATACGGGAGCGCCGGAAGAAGGGTCAAACCGACGCGGGTGGGCGCCTGAGGGCTGCCGAACCCACCGATACTGGGGCCCGCCGCACCGTGTTCAAGGCGACACGCCGTGAGTTGACCGAATCTGTGGACGGCGCGATTGTCAGAGGCGGCCCCGCGAGGTACGTTTCGACCTTCACCATCGTCGCCCACCCATGCACAGGCTGTGGACAAAGGTGTGGACAACAGGGCATCGTTCAGCCGGACAGCGGACGGCCCTCGAGCCGTCCGACCCGAGCGCCGACTCGGGTGAGATCCGCGCAGGTGCCCGCGAGACCGGTGCACGAGGAACGACTCAGGGGTAGGTGGGACGAGGTGGCCGATGCAGGCGTCGACTACGCACGAATCTGGCAGGAGACGCTTCGCACCCTCGACTCGGTGGGCCTGTCCAACCGCGAGCGCGCGTTCGTGCGGCTCTGCCGGCTCATCGGCGTCCTGGACCAGACGGCCCTCGTTCGGGTGCCCAACAACTTCACCAAGGACTTCCTCGAGACGCGGATGCGCGAGCAGGTGCACGCCGCTCTCGGTGAGCAGCTCGGCCACCCGGTACAGCTCGCGGTGTCGGTCGACGAGACCCTCGAGACCGACCTGGGTCTGATCAGCGACGAGCCGACCGGGCAGCCCGCGCTCTCGGACGGCGCCCGTCCGTCGAACCCGTTCTCGGCCACGCCCGGACACCAGGGCCACCACGGCCAGTTCGACCAGATGGGCCAGCTGCCCGACCACGGCGTCAACCACGGCCTCGGCCAGACCGTGCCGGGCGGGCCCACGGGGTCGAACGGGCACGGTGCCTCGGTGCAGCCCCCGCACGGCAGCCCCTACTCGCAGGTGCACCCGGCGGCCGCCAACCCCAACCCCCTGCGCGACCTCGCCGAGAGCGCTCCGGCCCTCGACGGCGCCGACCTCGACGAGCCGCGGCTGCAGGCCTACGGGGGGTCCGACCACCCGGCCGACGCGCTGCGCGCCGGGGGCGAGAGCGGGCCGCTGCGCCAGCAGCGCCCGGAGCCCCCCGTCGTCGGCGACACGCGACTGAACCCCAAGTACACCTTCGACACCTTCGTCATCGGCGCGAGCAACCGGTTCGCCCACGCGGCGGCCGTCGCCGTCGCCGAGGCGCCCGCCAAGGCGTACAACCCGCTCTTCGTCTACGGCGAGTCCGGGCTGGGCAAGACCCACCTGCTCCACGCCATCGGGCACTACGCGCGCACGATGTTCCCCGGCGTCCGGGTGCGGTACGTGAACTCCGAGGAGTTCACCAACGACTTCATCAACAGCATCCGCGACGACAAGGCCAGCGCCTTCCAGGCCCGGTACCGCAGCGTCGACGTGCTGCTCATCGACGACATCCAGTTCCTCCAGGGCAAGCTGCAGACCCAGGAGGAGTTCTTCCACACCTTCAACACGCTGCACAACGCGAACAAGCAGATCGTCATCACGAGCGACCTGCCGCCGCGCGAGCTGTCCGGCTTCGAGGACCGGATGCGCACCCGGTTCGAGTCGGGCCTGCTCACCGACGTCCAGCCGCCCGACCTCGAGACCCGGATCGCCATCCTGCGCAAGAAGGCGATCCAGGACCGGATGAAGGTGCCGGACGACGTCCTCGAGTACATCGCGACGAACTTCAGCACGAACATCCGCGAGCTCGAGGGTGCCCTGATCCGCGTCACGGCCTTCAGCAACCTCAACCGCCAGCCGGTCGACCTCCCGCTCGCCGAGATCGTCCTCAAGGACGTGCTGCCGAACGAGACGCCGAACCAGGTGACCGCCGCGACGATCATGGCGGTGACGGCGGCGTACTACGCGGTGACGCTCGAGGACCTCTGCGGCTCGTCGCGCTCCCGCCAGCTCGTCACCGCGCGGCAGATCGCGATGTACCTCTGCCGCGAGATGACCGACCTGTCACTGCCGAAGATCGGCCAGCACTTCGGCGGCCGCGACCACACCACGGTCATGCACGCCGACCGCAAGATCCGCGAGCTCATGGGTGAACGCCGCGCCATCTACAACCAGGTCACCGAGCTGACCAACCGCATCCGGCAGCAGTCCCACTGACGGACCCCTCGCGCGACGGACAGCCGCGGGCTGCGCCGGCGCGTTCGTGTCCCTGGGGGCCCCGAGGCGGCGCGGACGTCCACCGAGTCGGGATCAATGGGACGTAGCGCGCAGAGGTGACTAGTCGCCACACCACGGACACCCATCGCCGATCGCCGGCCTCCACAGCCATCCACACGTCTGTCCACAGCTGTGTGCACAACGCGACCGGCCCGTGAGCCTGGGCCGGGAACCCACAGGCTGATCCACAGCTGTGGTTGTCCACCGTTGTGGACAACTCTGTGGAACCGATCGCCACGTCTGTCCACAGGTGACTAGTCATCAATCCGGCCAAAACGGACATCCGCTCCACTTGTTTCCACAGTGACACTGTGGACAGGTGTGGACGAGGTCGGAAATCTTGCGGAAAAACTGCACCCTCCTTGTGAGCCCGGTGTGAACGGCGCCCGGCCGTCCACACCCGCAGCGAATCGACGGGGCAGCCCGCCCACATCCTCTGCACACCGCCATCCGGGCCCTGACCAGCCGGGACGCGCCTTGTCCACAGGATCCACAGCACCTATGACGATGACGAGAACCCAGATGACGAGAGATGCCCCGACAACGAGGGTCCCGAGCGCTCCGACAGCCGGCAGGTGCGGAACGGAACAGCTCTCCTCCGACACTCCAGCTGCAGCCCGCCCGCGGCCGCCGACCGTTTGTGGCGTGTTTGTGGTGCCGCCTCGGCACAGGGACTAGTGTCTGAGCCCCCATGTCCGACCTGTCGAAGTGAGAGCACCGTGAAGTTTCGGGTTGAGCGAGACGTCCTGGCCGAGGCCGTGACCTGGGTGGCGCGTGGTCTGCCCGCACGCCCGCCCGTGCCGGTTCTCGCCGGTGTGCTCATCGACGCCAGCGAGGAGGGCTCGCTGACGCTCTCGGCGTTCGACTACGAGGTGTCCGCCAAGATCACCGTCCCGGCCGACGTCGCGGAGGAAGGTCAGGTCCTCGTGCTCGGCCGGCTCCTCGCGGACATCTCCCGCAACCTGCCGAACAAGCCCATCGACGTCAGCACGGACGGGACCAAGGTCAACGTCGCGTGCGGCTCCTCGCGCTTCAGCCTCCGCGAGATGCCCGCCGCCGACTACCCGACGCTGCCCGCGGCTCCCGAGGCGAGCGGCACCATCGCCGGCGACACCTTCACCCAGGCCGTCGCCCAGGTGTCCATCGCCGCCGACCGCGGCGACACGCTGCCCATCCTCACCGGCGTCCGCATGGAGATCGACGGGGACAAGGTGACGCTGCTCGCCACCGACCGCTACCGCCTCGCGATGCGTGAGCTGACGTGGACACCGAGCGAGTCCGACGCCAGCCACGTCGCCCTGGTCCCGGCCCGACAGCTGTCCGACACGGCCAAGGCCCTGGGCGCGTCCGGCTCGGTGTCCCTCGCCTTCGGCGCCGGCGGTGACGGGCTCATCGGCTTCGAGGCCGGCCAGCGTCGGACCACGACGCGCCTGCTCGACGGCGAGTACCCCAAGGTCACCTCGATCTTCCCGACGAGCGTCGACACCGAGGCCGTCGTCGAGACCGCCGCCATCGAGGAGGCCGTCAAGCGCGTCGCCCTCGTCGCCGAGCGCAACACCCCGGTCCTGCTCAAGTTCACCGACGGCCAGGTGGCCATCGAGGCCGGCACCGGGGACGACGCGCAGGCGTCCGAGGCCGTGGAGGCGACGCTCACCGGGCCCGAGATCCAGATCGCGTTCAACCCGCAGTTCCTCCTCGACGGCCTGCACGCCGTCGGTACCGCGTTCAGCCGGCTGTCGTTCACGCAGCCGAGCCGCCCCGCGGTGCTCTCCGGCCAGCAGGAGGTCGACGGCGAGCCCGACGCCTCCTACCGCTACGTCCTCATGCCGGTCCGCTTCGCCAGCTGACCGGCTCGGCCCGGCGCGAGGCGTCCGACGGAACAGACGGGTCCGACCGATCCGCCGGACCGGGCCCGCGCCGGACGGTGAGCGTCCGTCCCGGACGTCGTCGGGTACGTCGTTCGCACCGGCGCGGACCGCCGGTGCGTCGGCTCGCTCGGCAGGCGTAGCCTCGAACCGCTTGTGACTCTCCCCACCCTGTGCAGAAAGGCTCCCGACATGCAGCTCGGTCTGATCGGTCTCGGCA
>NZ_JBNDHY010000079.1:0-21217 GCF_056755315.1 Monashia sp. HAY1-2A | reverse complement strand
GGCGAAGTGAACCTTGAGCAGTTCCACTCCACCGCGGGAGGCCCTCCCCTGTCAGCAGCTCACAGCGCGAAGTCGCACTCCCTCAACCAACGTGCCCGGTCAGTACACCTAGCCCCAGTCGCCCTGAAATCGGGTTGGGTAGTGCGTAGACTGGCCAAGGCTGATCGCACCAGGGGTTGATCAACTGACCGGCCCGGATGGGCTGCTGGAGACGATCGCCAAGCAGATCCTTCAGGCCGCTCTCGAGGGAGAGATCAGGTGCGCGAGGAGATTCCCTGCGGGATCACCTACGGGGTGACCGAGCACAGGCAGACTCGCCCAGCTTCGAGCACGCCCTGGGCCTTGGGAGGGAATCGCAGTCCGATCCGCCGCTGCCGACAGAATTCCGAGGATCGCTACGGCATCAGCCTGCAACGGCTGCCGTAGCGACAACTGTGCGGTCACTCGGGGCATCACCGAACGGCGCGCGAGCAACTCAGGCAGCGGCATCAGGCAGCGTCGACAGGCCCGCACCAGTCACCGACTGGCGGCTCTGACGCCGGACACAATGGCGGCGGCGAGGAGTCCGAGGAGCAGCAGCAGCAACACCACCGGGGCAAGGAGCAGGAGGAGCAGCACGACCAGCCCCGCGGCAAACCTGAGCGGGACACTGGCTCCCAACCACGCGCCCTTCATCGCCGCCCACACAGGGTTCTTTCCCAGCAGGTGTGCCTTCAGGCCTTCAAGGACGGCCCTCCCGGTCGCTCCTTGGGAGGCCACGTATTCCTCGATCTGGCAGATCCACTCATCGACCTTGTGCGACAGCTTGGCAGCCGCGGCCTGCAGTGCCGCTTCCGCGAGGCGTCCGAGGGCTGGGGCCAAGGCTGAGGACACGGAGGCGTGCTGGACCTTGTCACCTGCGACCTCTGATGTCATGCCGCCATCCCTCAGTCCAGACGGTCCCCCAGCGGGATTCGCTGCCTTGGATCAGGCTAGCCAATCCGAAACAACTGTGAAGGCAGGCGAAGCTCCGATCTGGATAGGGCCTCACATCGGCACGGCCGATTAGCGCTTTGAGCGTGCGTCGCGTGTGAGGGTTCGCCGCAGGTGTCGCACGGATTGCGCCGCTCCAATCGCCCTCGTCCCCGGTAGTCCCTCGACCCCCGGTGCCGCCGTAGGTCAGCTCTGACGTGCAGGTGGGTATGTATGCCGCGGTGCGTCACCGTTTCGATCGAGCCGTGTGGCGCAACCGGGGGCGGGGGCGCATTCCACAGCGGTCACCGTATGGGTCGTCCCGTCGTTCAGTCGGGGCGTCATCCGGGACGACGCTGTTTCCTGTGCGACCCACAGCTGGTCCGGTGCCGTGGCGGTGAACGCCCGCTGCACCAGGCAGCTCCGAGCGGGTGTCCCGTCCGCTGCAGGGGATCGTCGTACGGGGCCCCTTGGCGCGGCTGACCCCGTGCAGGCCAGCGCAGCGCATCAACCGGTGCGTCGTACAGCGAGCCACCAGGTGGGCCCTGCCGGCGCAGCTCGGCGTGGACCTGCCGGATGCCGTACACGCCGTAGTTGTCACTCGGGTCTCGCGGCGGACCTGCGTGTATGCCAACAGGATCACGACGTCGTGACGACGCTACACGTCCTGCTGAACGACTGAAGGCCCACCCGGCGGTGTGCACACTCCGGGACGGTTAGCGCTCCACCATGAGCCCAACTCGCTTTGACGTCAGCGTTCACCGTCTAGGTGTCGTGACCTGGGACGTTGTTTACGGCTTGCCGTGTTGATCCTGGGAGGCCTCCCGGCGGAGTGGATGTGTCTCGCATCTGCCCCGACCACGGAGGTCCTCGATGGCTCACGCTAATGCCCGCACGAACCTGTACGCACGACGGTTGATCATCGCGCGCGTCGCCGCTGGGTGGCCCGCAGCGCACGTGGCGGAGCAGCTCGGGGTATCCCGGGCTATGGTGCACAAATGGCTACGTCGGTACGCCGCCAAGGGTGAGGCCGGGCTGGCGGATCGCTCCTCGCGGCCGCACCGGATGCCCGCGCGTACCCCGGCCCGGGTCGTGCAGCGGGTGCTGGCCGCTCGGCGCCGACGTCGCCGGGGGCGGTCCTGATCGCGGCGGAGCTGGGGTCGAACCCCTCCACGGTCGGTCGGATCCTGACGCGGCACCACGTGCCGCACCTGAGCACGCTCGACCGGATCACCGGCCAGCCCGTGCGCGAATTCGACGTCGTGCGCTCTGGCAGCATGAGGGCCGTGCTGACGGAAGAATTCTCTTGGCGGGGCCGGGCGGTGCGCTGGGGTCGGATCGGCTCAGGGCCCGATGTTGTCTTCTGTCACGGCACGCCTTGGTCCTCCCGGCTGTGGCGGCCCTGCGCTGAGGCGCTGGCCCCGTACTTCACGGTGCATCTCTGGGACATGCCTGGGTATGGTCAGTCGTCGAAGTACGCCGAGCACCGGGTCTCATTGGACGTTCAAGGCGAGCTGTTCACTGACCTTCTCGCCGAGTGGGATCTGCGATCGCCGCACGTGGTCGCGCATGACTACGGTGGGGCCGTTGCGCTGAGGGCGCATCTCTTGCACAAGGCGTCTTTTGAGTCGATGGCACTGGTCGACGTCGTTGCGCTGGGGCCGTGGGGATCAGACTTCTTCCGCCTGGTGCGCGAGCACGCGGACGTGTTCAGCGCCCTTCCGAGTGCGGTGCACGAAGGCGCGCTCCGGGCCTACATCGGGGGCGCCAGCCACGTCGGTCTCGCACCGGTCGTTATGCAGTCCCTGGTGGCCCCGTGGATCGACGGTCCGGGACAGGCCGCGTTCTACCGGCAGATCGCTCAGGCCGATCAGGCATACACCGACGAGATCGAGCATCTATACCCGGAGCTCGATGTACCGGTCCTTGTTGTCTGGGGAGAGGAGGACACCTGGATCCCTGTCGATCGTGCGCGTCGCCTCAGTGAACTCGTTCCCGGGGCCCAACTCAGGATCATCCAGGGTGCGGGGCATCTGATCCAGCTTGACCAGCCGGAAGCCCTCGCGACGACACTCACGTGTTGGCTCTTGGCACAGCTCTGACGCAGGCACTTTCGCACTTCGAACCGATGCATGGTCCGGCTCGCTCATCGGCACGAGCGATAGTCGGCGAGCGCCCGCAGGCGCCTTGGGGCGTCCCAGACGGATGGCGCTCGTGGTGGGTTGAGGGTCCGACGGGAGATCAAGGCCAGTTTGACAGGCGGCAACAGGTGTACAGCTGGACGGCTTGGCGTCCGATGTCGGCACCCTGACCCGAAAGAAGTTTCAGCTTTCCATCTCACTCGCATCACCGACCGTCTTGGCAAGGGCAGGCCGTAGTCTCAGTTCTAGTCTCATTCGGGTGGTGTCGGCGGCCTCGTTCGGCGACGTTCACGCGCCGCCCTCGCAAGCGTGCAGCGACATTCATGTTCGTTCCCGAACCTCTTGGCACAGACCTCGAAAGCGTGGGCGCGGACCAGCTCCACCCAGCGGTTAGACCCCAGTGCCCCTACAAACACGGTCGCCGTAACCGCGAAATGCTCAGTCCGCAAATAAGTCCGCAAGAAGTCCGAGAACCATCGCCGGGACCCATCACGGTCCACGCCGCCAACGTGCGTTTTCGCAGGTCAGAAGCTCGGGGCACCAACGGCAGCACGGCGGGAATCGCGCCTTGCAATGCCCGGCGTATCGGCCGACTCATCCACTTTCACGCCTCTGACCTGCGGTGACGTGTTGCGGACCCCTCACTGGTCCGCAAGCAGTCCGCAAACCTCGGAGGACTCCGTCGACGGAGGCGCGGTTCTTGCCGCGCCAGCCGGCTGGTCGACGGGCGGGAGAGGACTTGGAGTCCTGGTGGGTGACAGAGGAGCGGCCAGACGTCATGCCGCCACTCACCGCGATCGGCGTATCCATCGCATCCAGATGAACGCTCCTCGACACGACAAGTCACGCCCTTGGCGGCATGAGCGTGCAGATCTTCGGCTACCAGATCCAAGCCGCTTTCTCGACGCCGAGTTCGGGCCGAGCAGGTCGGACCAGCATCACCGACTCCGGGCCGGTCGCGGTGGGCCCGCCGATCGGAAAGGCCAAGCGGTTCTCACCCGAGTCGATGGCGACGTACTCCCCGTCCATGACGGTGAGGTCCTGCACCTCGTGCCCGATCAGCGACACTATGGAGGATGGTCCGACGTCCCGGCATCCGATCATTCCGAAGGGCTCGGTCATTCCGGTCAGGATCACGTCTCCCATGTGCACCTCGATGAAGTCGTGCAGGAAGGACACCCCCGTGATGTTCAAGCCGACGACTTCAGAACGGGCCGACTCCGCCGGATCGTTCGCGCCACTGCTTGTCATGACCGCAGTATCGGGCCTGCGTCCGTGCCGCGCTGATCATTACCGCTCCTCGGCACGATCGCGCCGGTCGCGGCTCCGTGAATGGGATTCAGGGCAGCCGCTTCGCTGCGGCGTCGGCTCTTCGAGCCCAGAAGACAAGCGATGCCCGTGCCACGACAAGGAGGATGGTAAGTCCACCGAGCCATAGAGCAACTATCCGCACGGCCTCATCCGCATCAGGATCTTCCAGCCAAATCGCCATGTCCGCATCGGCCATCGCGACGACTGCACCGTCGTCCGCATGGAGGACGTGCACCGCGAGAGGAGAGGCGTACCCGATGCTTGCGTTCGCAGGGAACCAACCGGTGCGGAAGTCGACCGGCGACCCGTCCTCCGTGGTCCTGTCCCGCGCCCAGTCAAGCAGCACAGCCTCGGCCTGACCGGACAGCCGGACGCGCACCTTCGTGCCCACGATGTCGCTGCCACCGCGTCCGCCGTAATGCTTCTCGAGGAACACCTCCGAGCCAGTCGCTATTTGTGCCACACCCTCACCCTGAAGGGCGGACGCATCAGCATAGGCAGACCGACCCTCTTGGCCCATCCAGGCGAAAGCTCCGGCGGCGCAAAGGACCACGATCGTCCAGACAGGCACCAAGCGCCGTCTCTTACTCCACCAGGCAGTCCATCCCTGTCGAGTCAGGTTCGTGGTGGCGGACATTCGCCCAGTATCGCCACACCTGACCGCAGAAGAGTTGCAGCTCAGCAGCCACGCGCTTCACGGCATGACAGTGCGTTCGGACCGGCGCGGACATGAGGTCTCTTCAGTGAGGGTCGTGCGTAGGTCTCCAGGTATTGACCGTCTCTCACCCAGTTAGTCACTCAGCGCCGGCCGCACTTCCGCGGCTGACTGGGGCTCATGAATCGGGTCGGACCGGCGAAGCCACTGCTCTGTGAGCACCAGCCCCGCCACCAAGCCGATGCCTGTGATGAGACCGGGCATCTGGGTAAAGACATCGCCGGTCACCGCTTGAAGTAATCCCGTCATCACGAAGAGCACCGCTGCCACGGTGAGTCGCTTCGTGAGATCGCGACGATCGACCAACTGCCAGATCGCTCCAAGCACCGCACCGGCCAGCGGCATGAGTCGGGCCCAGATTCCGTCGCCGAGGGGGACTTCCACGCTCTCAGACCCTGCCCAGTTGATGGAGGACAGGGCCAGGATCACAACGAAGAACCACGGCCAACGGCGACGAGTCATTCGTAAAGTATGGGTCACAGTGGACCTGGCTGAGCCGTAGATCCCGCGGGCTGACGGCGATGGGGTTCTTCAGAGGGATTGAGTGAAGTGCTGCAGCATGATCGGGCGTCCGCCCGAAGAGCGGCATGAGCGTGCTACCCCAGTGGGAACTTCCCGTCCGGACCTGATGGTGGAACTACGAATGCGGCGGTGCCTGGCGCGACGGTGCTCACGCGGAGATCGGAGAAGACCAACGTCAGGTTGTGTCCGTTAGTCTCGATGAGCACCTCGTGAAATGGGAGGCCGAGTCGCTCCGACCACTGCCGGGTTTCGTCAGACTCGGGCACCAGTTGCATGCCGGGGTACAAGGCCTGCCACTTGACGCCCCACACGTACCCCTCTGGTTCGCCAGACCGCAGCCATTCCTCGTAGTCAGTGAACTCATCACCGACCGAGCGCGGCCACACGTCCTGTCGGACCGCCGTCGTCGCCGTCGCGCGGACGCAGTGGGTGAATCGGTACCGAAGGTGCTCGGGTTCGACCCCCGTTCGGGGGTCAGAGGTTGCGTAGACGTAGACGTCGTAGTCCCGCATGTAGTCCGCGAACGCGTGGAACAAGAGGGCCTGGTCGAACACGTCATCCAGCGCCCGTTTGATCCCCTCAGTGTCCACAGCGCGAGCATGACGCATGACCTCGCCCACCGCGCGCTCATCGGCACGACCGACGAGCGGCGTGACCGGGCCAGCGGAGCCGCCCTCAACGCGGCATGTCCGGTAAACGCCTCACGTTGATGAACGTGCGATCGTCGGGCCTAGGGCGATCGCACGGGCACGGGAATCTCGACGGGGGCGGGCCCTCGGCTCGCAGGACGTCAGGGCGAGCCTGCCTCCCAGCTGGTGAGGATCTGGGACTGCCCGGCGCCCTGGACCGTGACCGTTCCCATGACGTCCGGGTTCTGTGACACGGCGACGAACGGGGTTCGTCCGCCGACCGGAGCCCCGTAGACCACGGTGAAGGAGTCGTTGGGGTCGGTCGAGGTCAGTTCGACCGGCCCGGTGGAGACCCAGCCGACGGCGAGGTCCGGGGCCGACCCGGCGACGGCCCTGGCGTGCGGCTCGACCCCGACCTGGAGCGCGCCGGGGCCGTTCAGCGCCATGGGGCCGCTCCTGCGTCCGAAGCCGAAGCGGTCGCCGTCGCGCCACAGCAGCACGCTCAGGCGCGGGTTCACCGTCACCACGGCGGCATCGACGCCGCCGGCCCGGTCGGTGCGCAGGGTCGCGCCGTCCCCGAGCCAGCTGATGCTCGTGCCCGCAACCTTCGTCCGGCTCCACAGCAGGCCGATGACCTGCGCCGGGTCGAGCTTCGGTGCCCGCTGCATGAAGAGGGTGCCGACGACCCTGCCGCTCACGGGGTCGCTCAGCTGGCCGGACTGTCCCTGCCCGGGGAAGAGGTCAGGGGCGGTCACCAGCTGCGTCATGACGATGCCGGAGGCGGGGCCCTGCTCGCCGGTCAGCGCGTAACCGTAGACGACGTCCTTCTGTCCCGACTCCTCGGGCATGAGGAAGCTGGCCTGTCCGTTCGCGGTGGCCGTCCGTGCACGGGTGACCTTCTTGAGGATGGTGGGGCCGTCGGACACGGTCCAGGTCTCGAGAACCCGGCCCCCGGCGGTCGGCTCGACCGCCACCTCGACCCCGGGTCCCCGCTTGAGGCCGTCACCGTAGGTCGAGCCGGCCAGGTTCCCGCTTCCGACCGCAGCACTGGATCGGCTCGGGTCGCCGGCCGGCGGCAGCGCCCGGGTCTGGCCGGTGCCCAGCTGCACGGCCACGACCGCGACGGCGGCCGCGGCGGCCGCCGCCACGCCGGTGCCCATGAGACGGCGTCGCCGCACCGCGCGGTGTCCCCGTTCGAGGACGAGCGCCGGTTCCAGGCGCAGGTCGGCGGCGCCGGCGGCGGCCTGCAGGGCCGAGCGCACATCGGCCTCGGGGGTTCTGGTCATCGCGCGCTCCTTTCGGTCGCTGAGCCGTCGACCCGGTGCTCGGCACGGTGTTCGGCACGGTGTTCGTCACCGTGTTCGGGTTCGGCCGGCGCGTCGGTCAAGCCGGCGCGCAGGGCCGCGAGGCCGCGCGAGGCGGCGCTCTTGACGGCACCCACGGAGATGCCGAGGGCCTCGGCGGTCGCCTTCTCGGACAGGTCGGTGTAGTACCGCAACACGACGACCCGGCGCTGCTGCTCCGGCAGGGTGGCAAGCAGCCGCACGACCAGGTCACGGTCATCGGACCCGCGCATCGGGTCGGCGGGGCGCGGCGACGGTTCGGGCATCGTGTCGGTGGGGCGCTCCAACCGCGTGGCCCGCCAGCGGTCGGTGCGGTGGTTGACGAGCACCCGGCGGGCGTAGGCCAGGCCCTCACCGTCGCGGACGCGACCCCAGGCCACATAGGTCTTGACGAGCGCCGCCTGTGTCAGCTCCTGTGCGTCGTGGGCATCGCCCGTCAGCAGCCAGGCGGTGCGCAGCAGCGACGGCCCAGCCTGCTCCATGAAGTGCGTGAAGGCCGCCTCGCGTTCGGCATCCCTGCGGCTCACCGTGCGCCCCCGTCGTGGTCCATGCTCGTTGATACGGACGAATCCGGTGAAAGGTTGCCACGCCGGCCGCGGCCCGCAGTGCTTCGGGTGGCGCGCGCACCAAGTCAGGGGTGACGACGTCGGGCCGGCCGTGCCCGGCGGTTATCCACCTGGGCCGGTGCGTGGTGCAGAGCCGGGCGCCTGACCGCTCAACTCCGCTTGGGCGTGACGGTGCCCACTCGATGTGTGCATGTGCCGATCGAGTGGGCACCTCGACCGTGAACGTCAGCGGCTGCGCCTGATGATGATGACGCGCTCGTCGACCGGCTCCATGGGGCAGGGGCCCTCGGGTGACTCGCAGACGGCGATCCCGCCCCAGAACGTTGCCGCGCCGGTTTGGACACGTCCGCCTGGGACGGTCGCGGCGGCGCCCCAGCGGTGTTGAGCTCCATCGCAGATAAGCCCCTCGACGGTGTGCACGTCCGTCGGAGGGCGGTCGCGTAGCAGGAGCTGAAAGGACAGGCTGCCGATGCGGTCGCCGGCGCCGGTGCAGGCGTAGGTTCCGCTCAAGGCGACGAGGTCGGCATTGACGGTTGCGGTGCGGTCGATGCTGACCGTGCCGATGTCGTAGCCGGGGTCGCCGCCGGCGTGGGCGGGCGACCCGGTGAGGACGGCCGTGGACACGGCGACGACGGCGCTCGCGAGAAGGCTGCGTGAGACGTTCATGGTGCGTTGATCCCCTTGCCTGGTGGACGCGCTGATCGAGTCCTGCCCATCAGTACGCGTGCGTCGACCGGATGGTTGTCACGCCAGGCAAACTGGCCACTCGCCTGCGGACTGCACCCTGAGCCACACCTGAGGCATGTCGTTCGTGTCATCCGGCCTGCGGGACGACGAAAGGCGTGGGCAGGATGCGACAACCTTTCTCGGGCCCGCGGTGGTCGGGATGGGTACCGGCGCCTGCCGGGCACGGGACCGGACAGGGGACACAGGTCATGGACCATGCGGAGCGTGAAGCCGACTTCACGGCGTACGTCAGGGCGCGTGAGCAGGTCCTCGCTCGCCTCGTGTACCTGCTCACCGGTGAGCGTGACGCGGCCGAGGACCTGCTGCAGAACACGCTCGCCAAGGGTGTACTGCCACTGGGCTCGGATCCAAGAGGCCGAGGCGCCCGACGCGTAAGTGCGCCGGATCATGGTCAACGAGAACAACTCCCGTGCCGGGGCGGTCGGTGCAGCTGGGAAGGGTTCGCTCTGGGATCCGCCCCGCAGGCGTGCGGGAGGCAAGAAGCGAGAGGGCACGAAGGCACGTGAGTAAGAAGACGGCGAACTTCTTCTGTGACGGCGCTGCTCGAACGGGTGGCCGCTGCGGCCGAGGAGCTCGCGGCCTCGGCAGGCACCCACAGCAACCTCTGGGCGGCAGGAGTACAAGAGCATCGTCCGCGAGGCACGGGCCATGCTTCAGCAGGGTCCCAGTGAAGCCAAGGCAGCTTCCTGGGCTCGGAGCATCGGGCAGCCTCCCGCGTACACCAAGCCGAGCGACCGGCGCTTCGATCCCACCCCTGGTGGGTACGCCCTCGATCTGAGAGAGCGTGTGGACGAGTTCTCATGCGTCTTGGGGAAGCTCGCGGGTGCTCGCGAGGGACTCAGCCGCGATTGCCTCCGAGGACACCTGCTGCCGACGTACCAATGGTGCTCGACGGATGGCGGGACCAGCAGCTGTCCCGCTCGAGGTGACACCGCCGGTCCGCCAACGGTGGAACCACGCGTCGCCGTTCATCCTCGGCCGTGCGGAGGGACGGATGGTCTTGTCTGCACGGGGCGTCGCGATGCAGTTCGCCGAGTCCGCCGCCGAGCTTGCGCGCGCACGACCTGCCACTGCTCCCAACACCGCTCAGGGTCGATGTCGGCGTAGCCACGCTTCTCCGCCGTCGCCGCGGCCATCGGGACACTCCAGGTCTCGACCCGCGGCGGCCTACAACACAGGGACCGTGGCGCTCACCAAGGTGTGCGGCCCGCTGATCCGCTCCTTCCCCAACGCCTGAGTCCGGTATGGGAGTTGCGGCTTGCGGCATTTCCAGACGTGGTTCGAGATCGAGCGCATCACGGCAACGTCTGAGGAGCCCCGGCCGTGGCTAGCATCTGGCGGTGACTACTTCAGCGGACGATCTTGTTAGCGCTTACCTTCACGCACTCAACACCGCAGATGCAGACCTTGCCCTCAGCCTGTTCGCTGAGGATGCCGTCGTTCACTCCCCGCTCTACGGTCCTCAACTTGCCAAGGACTTCTACCCAGCCCTTTTCGCTGACACAAGCCAAGCGAAGCTCGACCTCAAGTCCGTCATGACCGGCACAGACACGTCCGGTGCGACGACGGTGAGCTTCTGGTTCCACTTCGACTGGCGACTGCCCTCCGGAGCAGCCGCACCCTTCGACGTCGTGGACGTCGCTACGCTCGGGCCCGACGATCGCATCCAGAGCCTGCACATCATCTACGACACTGTCGACGTCCGGCCCGCTTTCGAGGCTGAGGTCGGGCGCCCCTCGTGGCGAGAGCCGCGTTCTGACACACCCTGAACGGAGTCCCGCTCGTAGGCACGTCCGCTCGGCGGCAGATGCGGACGCTCGTCGGTCTCTCTCAAACTCTTGCCATGGCCGACCTCGCCGGGCCACCGGTCCTTGTCGTCGACTACCGTTTTGGTGCTGTATCACCCCGCACGTCAGCGTGGAGATGGAAGAGCCTTAATGCACAGAAGCCGCGTGTATGCCGTTCTGATCGACACACCCGAAAGCGAGGCTGCCCAGGCCGCGGACTTCTGGTCGGCAGCTCTCGGCGTCACTGCCCGACCGTTTCCGCCGGCGCCGCAGTTCACGACCCTCCATCAGGCACTGCCAGGGCTCGTCACGGCCGTCCAAGCGGTCGACGACGCACCACGTATCCACCTTGACATCGAGACCGACGACGTCGACGCGGAAACCGCACGCTTGATCGCCCTGGGTGCTGAGCAGGTCTCGCAGTGGCAGGAGTGCCACGTGCTGCGAGTGCCCGGCGGTCATCTGGTGTGTGTGCTACCGGTCGAAAGCGACCCCGCCGATTTCCGAGCACGGGCCAACATCTGGCCCTGACGGTGTGGTGCGGGTCCCTTGAACGGCGAGCCCTGCGACCGGTCCAGACACTCCATGTGGCGGGCCGACGCCGTGGGTTTTAGCCACCCGACGGCGACGGGCCAGGCGGTCGCACGGTATCGCTCCCGCGCTGCTCCTCGGCTCGCGTCCAAGCAGAATCCGGATCGCAGCGGGAAGGTGCGACCGACGCCCAGCCGTGTCGGCCAGGTCCGGTACTGCGAGCCCCCAGCCAGAGCCAGCGCCAACGAGGCCCGCGATCACGGCCGGCTGGGACGCGAGCTTCCTCTTGGCGTCGAGGCGCCTGGGCGCCGCGAACCGTCCCATCCGGGCGCTGTGCTGCGCTGAAGACCCATAGGGCACGTCTCGGACCGGCGTCCTCTTTAACTCTCCTCGGCATGACAGGAAGAATGCTTCCCCCGCAGACGAATGCAGGGTATGGGCGGGAAGTGCGTCTGCTCTCCGTGACCTGCGACGGCGCCGACCGGATCGTGGTGATGCTTTCGGCGGCCTCCCCCCGTGCGTCACCTGACGGCTGCCCTCGCGCACTGGTGACACGGGCGCGTAAGCACACTCGAGTAGGTGGTCACCGTTACCGCCGTCGTCCTTCCTTGCATTGGTCCGTGGGACCTCAAGGCGCCGTCGCCTCGGTCCGCAAAAAGTCCGCAACAGGTCCGAATATGGCAGCACCGTCAACATGGCCAACTTCGCGTTTCTGCACGTCAGCGCCCCTGGGCACTACCCGCAGCGTGTGGCATGCTGCCGCTGGCAATCCCCGGCGTATCGGCCGACTCATCCACTTCAGGCCTCTGACGTGCGGTTGTGTTTGAGGCCCCTCATTGGTCCGCAAATGGTCCGCAAGATTTCGGAGCAGTGAGGCGGTGCTCAGGCTAGGAAGTGGGTGAGCCAAAGCGGATCACGTTGCCGTCTGGGTCTACGAGGACGCCCTCGTGCTGCCCCCACTCGGTGTCTTGGGGATGGCGCACGTCGGCACCAGCCGATTCCCAGACGGCTGCCACTTGGTCGGCATCCTCGACGAAGAGGTACGCGGCGCTGGCCCGGCGCTCCCCATCGGGGACGACGCCGAGGTGGAGTTCGATGCCGCCCCGCGAGGCGAATCCGTAGCCTCCGCCTCGATAGGCCCGGACCGCGAAGCCGAGCCGCTCGTAGAAGTCCATGGCCGCGGCGAGGTCGCGCACAGCGAAGATCGGCGCTATCCGCTCCATCATGAAGCCTCGCATTCTGCCGAGGGCGGCGGAAGAGCTCGGTCTGCGGCAGACGAGGACATGTGACCTTCAGTTGGCTGCGTTGAGACCACGCTCCATGAAGAGCCAGTGTGACTTGTACTCCTCGGGGATCTCGCTCTCGGGGTAGGGATCGACGTCGGTGAAGCCGCTGGCGCGGTACAGGCGATGGGCAGCGGTCATGAAGTCCGGGCTGTCGAGGAGGACGCGCCGATACCCCGCGTTTCGCGCTTCGTTGATCAGTCGGTCGAGCATGGCGCGACCCAAGCCGCCGCGACGGTGTGACGGGTCGACGTACATGCGCTTGATCTCCGCGATCTCGGGCCCGATGCGTTGCATACAGGCGATGCCGATCGCGACCTCGGTTTCATTGAACGCCAGTAGCAGCCGACCGTCGGGTCGCTGGAACCGTGCGACGGTGAGCAGGTCGTGCTCAACAGCTTCCCGGACCGGCAGCCTGAAGCCGTACCTTCTCTCGAGCTCGTCGTTGCCCCACGTGAGGTAGGCCAGCCACAGACGCTCGACGGCGTCCCGATCCTCGGGAAGCTGAGCCTCTCGGATGTCAGCCATTCTCGGATCGTAGCCATCGGTAGAAGGTCGGACGGACCCTCAGTGATGCCCGACCCCTGGACCTGGCCCCCTTGAAGACAGGCGTGGATCGACGCGATCTCAGACGAGAAGGGTCTGCCAGCCGTGGCGCGCACGATCCGGCACGCGCTCGTGCGAGTAGGTCGACCTCAGGGCTGCGGAGACGATGGCAGGGTCAGTGGGCTGGACGCCAGGAAACGTTGATCCGGTGGCGGCGTTCCGTCTGCGGCCGATGAGCGCGTTGCTCAGGAGGCCGTCATGGCTCGTCGACGTTCGGCGTTGGTGAGGATGTCGACGTTGTCGGTTCGTTGGTCGATGCTGCCGAGGCCGACCGTGAGGGCTTGCACCACCGGGTCCTCCATGGCGTCGATCAGCGCCGGGACCAGCAGCGGGTTGACGTGCAGTTACGGCCGGTCCCAGAACGGCACCAGCGCGGGTGTGCGCGACGGCAGACCGGCCTGGACCTGAAGGCTCGCCAGGCGCTCGAGTGCTGCACGAAGGGCTTCGCCGCGGGCCGTCCAAGGATCAGCAGCCAGCGCCCGTGGAGGTCGGCCTGGATCGCCTGCCCGATCGGGAGCCTGGCGAACAGGGCGCCGCGCCACTTCGAGTAGGGCGCCCAGGTGCGGGACAACGAGAAAGCCAGGTGCATGGCGACCTCGACGAGGCGCGCCGCGATCGTCCGGGACCCGAGCTCGTCACCGCGGTCTGCTGCCCGCCCCATGAGTGGAAGCTCGTGATCAAGACGTCGCCAGTCCGTGGCGACGACGTAGCGCCACAGATCGTCGGGGTACCAGCTCAGCGCCTGCCGCAGCCGGGTCAACGCTCGGGGGCGGTCTGCGAAGACGGCGCCGGATACCAGCTCCAACGCCGCTTGTCCCGACACGGAGAGCCAGTCGGACGGGTGGATCTCACGGGTCGGGTCGAAGCCCAGCCGGTCCCGGGCCAGGCGCTTGACGGTGGTGACCTCGACGCCGTGCCGCTTGCTCGACTCACCCGAGAAGACGAACCCGGTCGGCTGCCCCGCGAAGGCGTCGGGGAGGTGCTCATCGAGCGCACGCATGACGCCCACGATGTCCTTGTCGTCGACGAACAGCTGGAGCCGCAAACCCCAGTCATGATCCTGCGACATGGCATCGTCCAACCCAAGGACCTCCGAGCCGGTGCCGATCCGCGCTGCCGCGTACTGGACGTCCGGACACCAGCGGGCAAGCAGCGGCGCGACCACTTCGCGGAAGTAGGCGCGTGCAAGCGGGAGCCCCCGAACGCGGTCGGTGGAATCCGGTCCGGGCATGCACTCGACCGTAGCGACCCGCACGGAACCAACACGCGTGCCCGACCGACCGGTCTCGCACGCTACCGCGTCACCCCTTCTCACCCCCCGGCGTCTGAGTGGGCACTGCGGGTCTGGCGCGCCACGTCGGCACGCGCAGGCGCGGCTGCGTGACAGCTCAGACGGCGAAGACGTCTCCGAGGTGCACCGGCTGCAGGGCGCGGGCGCGGATGATCTCGACGAGCTGCCCGTAGACCTTCGTCACCGGTAGGTGGTTCGCGTGCCCGATCACGATGTGACCGGGCAGCAGCCACTGCTTGGCACTGGCCACGATGGCCTGCGGTTTCTGCACGGTCGAGTCACCCAGGTCGCCGAGCCACATGGTCACGGCGGGATAGCCCAGGTCGGCCAGCTGAGCGTCGAGGGCGTGGTCGTGGGATCCGTAGGGCGGTCGCATGAAGGGTCGACCGAGGGTCCCGTAGGTCTTGTGGAGGAAGGACTCGTTGCGTCGCACCTGGTCGGCGACCTCGGCGGGGGAGAGCCGTAGCAGGTCGTGGTGCGACCACGTGTGGTTCGCGATGAAGATCTGGTTGTCGTCGTGGAGGGGGCGCAGCAGGTCGGCGTGGCTCGTCCAGCCCGAGTTGACCCCGTTGCAGAAGAACGTCAGGCGCAGCCCGGTGTCGCGGGCCAGCTTCGCGTAGCCCTCGATGACGGCTTCGTTGGTGCCGTCGTCGACCGTGAGGGCGACCGTCTTGGTGTGGCCGGGGAGCCGGAAGAGCGTTCCGTGCGGCAGGGGAGCCTTGGCCAGTCCCGTCGGTGGTGTGAACCGCGCGCCCGACCCGGCCGCCCCGGCGGCGGCCTCCGGGGACTGCCCCTGCGTTGCAGCGGCGCCACAGCCGGCGAGGCCGGTGGCCACGGCTGCGGCGACGGAGGCGAGGAAGGTCCGACGATCCATCTTCTCGACGGTAGGCCGTGTGCCTGAGGATGCCCGATGACGCGCCGGGGAGCCGGCCTAACTCACCCACAACTGGTCTGAAGGCCTCGTTGCACCATGGTCGGACGTCGTCCGAGAAGCGGCATGGAGGGGTCGCGCCACGCTGGACCCGGGGCCCTCGGCCAACATGCGCGACACCGGTGCCCAGGGCATGACGTGCTCAGCCTCGATGCGGACGAGGGTCAACTGGATGATGATGAAGGTCCAGCCCCGCTCAGGACCGGCTCCAGCTGAGGTGGTCGACGTCCGGTCGCGCCGACGGGGTGCTGGCCGCGCGCCGGCAGCGCGGCGCCCGTGTCGAGCTCCACATGGTCTTCTTGAGCGGTGACGCCTTTGGCGAGGTTGCGGTGTCAGCCGTCGCGATCTCGGCGGGCGGCCTTCTGTGCGTTCCGGTCGCCGACGACGATCGTGGCCACGAGCACCCCGCCGGCGATCGCCGCGAGCAGGAAGAAGATCATTGCTATCGCGGGGTAGCCGAATATCGTGCTGGGCGTCCGAACCTGCATCATCAGGGCTGCCCCAACAACGATGGCCGCGAGGATGACGCCCATCGTCAGGCGGTTGGCCAACCGCTGCAGGACCGACAGGAAACGCACCTCGTCGATGGTCTTGACACGCAGGGCCAGCTCGCCGTCGGAGAGGGCATCCAGGATGCGGTTCGCCCGCCTCGGCAGTTGAGCGGCGAAGTCCTTGGCTTCGATCGCCGAGGAGAGCACCCCCGACAGCGAGAGCGACAGTCCGCCGCGCAGGATCTCCTCGATGTTGTCCTGGATCGCCTCTGTCGGGTCGAAGTCGGGGTCGAGGTGCTTGGTGACCTGGTCGAGATTGAGCAGCGTCTTGCCGACCATGGCCATCTCCGCCGGCGGTCGGAGCCCGTGAACCCCGGAGAGGCGTGACAGCTCGACCAGGACCGTGCCGACCTCCACCTCGCCATGGAGGGCCACTGCGCTCGACACCAGGTGCGACACGTCATCGCGGAACCGCCCCGCGTCGTAGCCCGCGAGAGGATGCCCCATCTCTGCCAGGACGAGGGCGGCCTCCTCCCCGTCGCCCTCGCTGAGGGCCAGCAGCAGCTTGACGATCTTGCCCTGCACCCTTCTCGGCACCGTGGCGACCATGCCGAAGTCGATGAGGGCGAGCCGTCCGTCCTCGGTCAGCAGCACGTTTCCGGGGTGGGGATCCGCGTGGAGCGTGCCGTCGACCAGGATCATCCGCAGGTAAGCGCTGAACAGTTCCTCGACGAGTGGGCGTCGGTCGGCCTCGAGGAGCCCGAACGGGCCGACGTCGGTGACCGACTTCCCGGTGACGCGGTCCATCGTGAGGACCTTGGAGGTCGACAGGTCCGGGATCGGCTGCGGGACGAGCAGGTGCTCATAGCCCTGGGTCAGCTCCCCGAAACGAACGAGGTTGGCCGACTCGCGCCGGTAGTCGAGCTCGTCCGCCAGCGAGCGTCGGAAGTGCGCGAGCAGCGAGGCGACCCCGAAGCGCCGACCGACGTCGGTGTGTCTGTCGACCTTCTCAGCCAGACCAGCGAGGACCTCCATGTCGTCGCGGACGAGCTCACGCACGCCGGGCCGCTGGACCTTGACGACGACCTCGCGGCCGTTGCGCGTGACGGCCCGATGAACCTGCGCCAACGACGCCGCGGCCAGGGGGGTGTCGACGAACTCGGAGAAAAGGCTCTTGACCGGCGCTCCCAGCTCGGCCTCGATGATCTCCCGGACCTCCGTGACGGGGAACGGCTCGACCTTGTCCTGCAGCCGGGTGAGCGCCTGCGTGTACGGCGCGGGGAGCAGGTCGACTCGCGTCGAAAGCAGCTGCCCCAGCTTGATGTAGGTCGGGCCCATCCGTTCGAGATCTTCGACGAGCTGGTTCGGCCCCTCTCCGTCGAGGACGGGTTCTGCGTCCTCCGTGAGAAACTCGTCGGCCTCGGCGCCCGCCAGCAGGTCGGAGCGCCCGTGCCGGATCAGTAGCCGGATGAGGTCGACATACCTGCTGCGGTGAGCTTGATCCATGGACCTGACCCTATAGACGAGGCGCATTGCGGGGTTGGGGCATCGGCATGGGTTGATTCGCGAGCATCTGAGTGAGGCCGTTGGTTTCAAGCGCCGGGGGCGCGGGTGCCGTGCCAGTCCGCAGCCAGGAGCGCCAGTCACTACCTGCAGACTGTCGCCCGCTGCCGCTGGCAATCCCCGGCGCATCGGCCGACTCATGCACCTTCAGGCGTCTGCCCTGCGGTGATGTGTTCCAGCCCCTCGTCGGTCCGCGGTCGGCTTCGGGAACGGGCATGGTCCGCAGGTGCACCCGCGGTCACCAGGGCACAGGTCCGGCGTCGTCGTGGAACTGGCCGGTCGGTGCGCCGTCGGGCAGGGTCGCGAGCCGAATCGCGATGGCCGCTCCCTGGTGCGGGGTCCGGTCACCGGTGAAGCCGGTGAAGTCGGTGGCGGTCAGTCCCGGACAGCCGCAGTTGACCAGGATGTTCGTGTCGGTCAGTTCCTTGGCGTACTGGATGGTGACGGCGTTGAGGAACGTCTTGGAGGCCAGGTAGGCAGCAGGGACTGGGCCCATGTCGATGCCGGGCGTGGTTTGCAGGGCAAGCGAGCCGACGCTGCTGGACATGTTGACGATGCGCGGTGAGGCTGAGGCGCGCAGCATCGGCAGCATCGCGTTGGTCACCCGAATGACGCCGATCACGTTGGTTTCCACGATCGCTCGTACGGTCGCTGGATCGACGGTGGTCAGTGTCTGCGGCGTGTCGCCGGTGAGGCCGTTGACCGCGGCATTGTTCACCAGGACGTCGAGCCCTCCGGCCCGATCGGCGACCAGCTCGGCCGCCGCGGCCACACTGTTGTCGTCGGTGACGTCGAGAGGCACGCCGAACGCATCTGTTCCGGCGTCACGCAGCTTGTCCACGGCAGTCTCGCGGCGTCGTCGATCCCTCGCACCCACGCCGACTCGCCAGCCGAGGGCACCCAGGCCCGCGGCGATCTCGTAGCCGATTCCCTTGTTTGCGCCGGTCACCAACGCGATCGTCTGTTCCTTCACATCGGGGATCCTGCTGGCACGCCGGGCAGGGTGTCCAAGACCGATTCGGTGGGCCGCGATACCGCACAGGTATCGATCCTGGTCAGCGCCGATAGGCTCACCTGGTGGAGACACGGGAGCTGCGATACTTCGTCGCCGTCGCCGAGGAGCTGCACTTCGGGCGGGCGGCACAACGGCTGGCCATGGCGCAGCCACCCCTGTCGCGGGCGATCCAGCAGCTCGAACGACGGCTCGGGGTCGTCCTGCTGAACCGCACACCGCGGGCCATTACCTTGACCGAGGCCGGCTCAGTGCTCCTACGGGAGGCCCGGACCGCGCTCGACGCGGTCGAAGCCGCCGAACACCGCACCCGCCGCGCAGCGGCCGACCAGCCACGGGTGGTGTTGGCCACCAAGGCCGGAGTGTCCCGGGAGCTGCTGGCGAAGCTTCTGGACGCCTACGCCGCCGAACCGGGTGCGGTGGCCGTCGAGGTGATGCTCTGTGGCCCCGGCGAGCCGGAAGGCCGGCTTCGCACCGGTCGCGCAGACATTGCTCTGCTCCACCGGCCCTACGACACGACCACCGGGTTCGACAGCGAGGATCTGCACACCGAACGGCAGGTGGTCGTCCTGCCCGCGGGTCACCCCCTCGCCAGCCGGACGCACCTGTCGTTGGCGGAGCTCACCACCCAGACGCAGCTGCCCCTGCCGCGCTGGCCTGGACCCGATGGCACCTATCCGGACGGCCCCGGCCCGACGATCCGAGACCACACCCAGCTCTTCCAGCTGGTCGCGCTCGGACTGGCCTGCGCAGTCGTACCCGAGTCGGTCCGGGACCAGCTACGCGACGACCACGCCGTCGTGCCGGTGCCAGACGCACCGGCCGTCACGACCGTCATCGCCTGGCCACCACACAGCAGATCCAAAGCCGTTGTCGACCTTGTGCGCACCGCGAAACGCCTCTGACTGGTGTCCCACGCCCGCAAGACACGGTGACGCCTCCGGACTGGGTGAATCCGACCGAAGCGGCCAAGGTCGGGACCAAGGCCTCTTACGGCCTCGATCGGGATGAGCAAGGCTCGAGATGAGATGGAAGGAGGTGAAAGACGATGTCGCAGCTCCTTCAGAAGCAAAGCGCGGGGACTGAGCAAGGTCTTCCACGGTTGTTCCGCAACCGCACGGTCGACTACACGCTCATTGTCGTCGGGGCCTTGGTCGCAGCGTTCGGCGCGTACACCTACTTCGTACCGTCGAGCTGGTTGTGGGCGGGCCTGGCCGCAGGCTGGTATCTCGGAAGCTGGATCGCGGGCGGCGTTGTGCTCGCCGCCGGCTTCGGCATGTTGGGCGCCAGCGTCCGCGACCGGTCCGGCTACTGGACGGCCGGTGCCGTGATGAGCTTCGTGCTCAGCGTGCTGAGCCTGGCCGGAGCAGCTGCCGCTGCGGTAGTGCTCATCCTCTGAGCGGCCGAAGAGAGGTGACGGTTGGTCGAAGCCCCCAGGAGACTGGGGGCTTCCCGCGCGGACTCGGGAAGGTGCACCGACGCTGTGCCCGCGGGCAGGTTGCGTCAAAGCGGCTCGGCGTGGGGGGTCCCGGCCTCTGCGCCTTGTCGTTACTTCAGCACTCGATGACGTTGACGGCCAGCCCTCCTCGGGAGGTCTCCTTGTACTTGACCTTCATGTCCCGGCCGGTCTCGCGCATCGTCTTGATGGCCTGGTCAAGGCTGACCTTGTGCTCTCCCGTGCCGTGCCGCGACAGCCGGGCGGCGTTGATCGCCTTGACCGAGGCGATGGCGTTGCGTTCGATGCACGGGATCTGCACGAGACCGCCGACGGGGTCGCACGTCAGGCCGAGGTTGTGCTCGATACCGATCTCTGCGGCGTTCTCGACCTGCTCGGGGCTGCCGCCGAGGACGGCGCACAGGCCGGCTGCGGCCATCGAGCACGCCGAGCCGACCTCGCCCTGGCAACCGACCTCGGCGCCGGAGATGGAGGCGCCGAGCTTGAAGAGGATCCCGATGGCAGCCGCCGTCAGCAGGAACTCGACGACCTTGTCCTCATCGTCGTCGACGAACCGTGTGAAGAAGTGCAACACCGCGGGGATGATGCCGGCGGCGCCGTTGGTGGGCGCGGTGACGATGCGTCCGCCCGACGCGTTCTCCTCGTTGACCGCCAGGGCGTAGAGGTTGACCCACTCCATCGCCCAGAGCGGGTCGAGGACGGGCTGACCACCCTCGCGGGCCGCGGACTCCTGCTCGCGCAGGCGTGCCCGCAGCTCGGGTGCGCGGCGGCGCACCTTGAGACCACCAGGCAGCGTGGTCTCCGTGCGGGTGCAGCCGCTCTCCACGCACTCCTGCATGACGTCCCACAGGTGCAGCAGCTGCGTGCGCACCTGCTCGCGCGTGCGCCAGGACAGCTCGTTGGCCATCATCACCTCGGCGATGCTGAGGCCACTTTCCGCGCATCGGTCCAGCAGGTCACGACCGGTGGCGAACGGGTAGCGGACCTCGGTCGCGTCCTCCACCACCCGGTCGCTCCCGGATGCGTCCTCGTCGACGACGAACCCGCCACCCACGGAGTAGTAGGTGCGCCTCAGCAGCGAGTGGCCCGAGCCGTCGTACGCCTCGAAGGTCATGCCGTTGGGGTGGGTGGGCAGCGTCTCCCGTCGGTGCAGCACCAGGTCGTTGTCCGCGTCGAAGGCGATCTCGTGGCTGCCACAGAGCGACAGGGTCCCGTCGGCGCGAACCTGTGAGACCCGTTCCATCGCGCGGTCGGTGTCCACGGTCTCCGGGTCCTCCGCCTCGAGACCGAGCAGGACCGCCCGGTCGGAGCCGTGTCCGTGACCGGTCGCCCCGAGCGACC
>NZ_JBNDHY010000078.1:0-21260 GCF_056755315.1 Monashia sp. HAY1-2A | reverse complement strand
GCCCCAAGGCGTTGAACAGCAGGGCCGTGGCGAGGCCGAGGGCGAACTCGCACGTCACGACGAACACGGTGTAGACCACCGTGCGCCCGGCCGCGGCCCGGAAGTCGGCGGAGCCGAGCACGTCGGTGAAGTTGCCGAAGCCGACGAACTCGCTCGTACCGGCGAGGGGCTGGGTGTCGAAGAGGCTGTCCCAGCACAGCTTGACGACGGGCCACGCGACGAACGCCGAGAGGAACAGAGCCGCCGGCACCATGAGCAGCAGGGCGAAGCGTCGGTCGCTCACGGGCTGACGCAGGCGGGACGGCGGCGATGGTGCCGGCGTGCTCGTGGTCATCTCACGACACCAGCGACCCGACCTGGCCCTTGGCCGCGGAGAGCAGCTGGGCGTAGTCGGCACCGGGGACGAGCGACTTCTGGAGCATCGGCACGAGGACGGTGTCGACGATCTGCTGCCACTTCGGCGTCGCCGGGCGCGCCTTGGTGGCGGGGCCGTCGAGCGTGGCCGTGAGCGCGGCGAAGTGCTCGTAGCCCGACTTGCCGGCGTACTCGGCGAAGGCCGACTTGCGGGCGGCGAGGCCGAGCGACGACTTGATGCTCAGCGCGTTGTTGTCATAGGCGAACTGGATGAACTTCGTGGCCTGCTCGGTCTTTCCGCCCGACTTGGGGACCGAGAGGTACCACGGACCCGGCACGCCGCCGACACCGGCCGAGCCGCCGATCATCGGGGCAGCACCGACCTTGCCATGGATCGGCGAGTCTGCCGGGATGAGCGGGAAGGCGTGCGCCCAGAAGCGCATCATCGCCGTCTTGCCCTGGTTGAAGAGGTTCTGCGCGCCAGCCCAGTCGACCTGTGCGGCGCCTGGAGGGGCGACCTTGAGCTTGTTGTTGAGGTCGCTGTAGAAGGTCAGCGCGGCGAGGTGCTCGGGGCTGTCGATGATGACCTTGCCGGACGGGTCGAGCACGAGGCCCTTGGCGCCTGCCTGGCCCACGTGGGCGAGCCACTCCGTCTCGACGGCACCCTTGACGTCCGTCCCGTACAGGGAGGTGCCCCGGGTGAAGAACGCAGCGGCGTCCTGGAACTGCTGCCACGTCGTGGGCGGCGCGAGCGGGTAGCCGTACTTCTTCTCGAACGCTGCCTTCTCCTTCGCGTCCTCGAAGAGGTCCTTGCGGTAGAAGAGGATCTCGGCGTTGGTCCAGACCGGCATGCCGACGTAGGCGCCGTTGATCTGCGCCCCCGTGACCAGGGACTCGAAGAGGTCGCCCTTGACGGCGTCGGTGAAGAGGGCGTCGAGGGGCGCGAGCGCACCGGCGAAGGTCGGCAGCCACACGGCATCGAGTGCCGCGACGTCGAAGGAGACGGAGCCGGCCGACAGCTCGGTCTGGAGCCGGTTGAACAGGCCGTCGTAGGGCAGCTCGACGAGCTCGACCCTCGTGCCGGTCTGCGACGTGAAGCCGGCAGCGACCTTCTCGAGCTCGGCCTTGCCGCCGGCCTCGACGAGAACCGAGAGGGAGCCGGACGAGCCGGTACCCGCGCCGCTGCTCGCAGGGGCCGGGCCACCGGCCGCGCACGAGGCGAGCGCGGCGGTGGCGCCGGTCAGGCCGGCGAGCTGGAGAAAGGATCGTCGGGACCAGCCGGGCGTCGCTGGTGATTGCGGGTTCATGGTGCCTCCACAGGGACGGGGCGACAGCGGGTGACGGGTTCTCCGAGGACCGGCTCCGTTGCCTGTTAACTCGTGTTAACGGGCCGTAATTAACTCGTGTTATTGTCACGTGTCAATACTTCGTCGGACGATGGGATGGTGACGACCGTGCCCCAGAGCGACTCCCCCGGCCGGATCACGCGGCCTGCCACGGACACCTCGACCCCCCGAACCGGCGCCGGCGCGACCGGCGCGACCGGCGCGGTCGTCCGCCGTCCGCGACAGCGCGACGTCGCCGATCTCGCCGGCGTGTCGAGGACGACGGTCTCGCTCGTGCTCAACGACGTCGAGGGCGTGGCGATCCCGGAGGAGACCCGACAGCGGGTCTGGGACGCCGCCGCCCGCCTCGGGTTCCAGCCCGACGCCGTGGCGCGCAGCCTGCGTGGTGGGCACAGCAACATCGTCGGCCTGGTCACGAGCGAGATCGCGACGACGCCGTATGCCGTGGCGATCATCAAGGGCGCACAGGACGCCGCCTTCGAGCGCGGGCAGACGTTGCTCGTCATCGACACCGAGGGCGAGCAGGCCGCCGCGGTCGACGCCGTCGCCCGGCTGCGCCAGTGGCGCGCCGACGGGCTCATCCTCGCCACCGACTACCACCGCCAGGTCGAGCTACCGCCCGGCCTCGGTGACCTTCCCGTCGTGCTCGTCGACTGCTTCGTGGAGGCACCGCCGGCTCCGACCACCGTCGACCCGGATGCCGGCGCCGACGTCCCCCGTCGACCCCTGCCCACGGTGCTGCCGGACGAGGTGCAGGGTGGGCGGCTCGCCACCCAGACGCTGCTCGACGCGGGGCACCGACGCATCGGGTTCATCAACGGACCCGACACCTTCCCCGCCTCGGCCGGACGGCTCGAGGGCTACCGCGCAGCTCTCGAGGCCGCCGGGGTGGACTTCGACGAGCAGCTCGTGCGCCCCGGCGACTGGTGGCAGGAGTCGGCCTCCCGTGCCGCCACGGAGCTGCTCCGCCTCGAGGACCCGCCGACCGCCATCTTCTGCGGCAACGACTGGATGGCCATGGGCGCCTACGACGCCCTGCGCGAGCTCGGCCTGGCGATCCCCGGGGACGTCAGCGTCATCGGCTTCGACAACCGCGTCGAGATCGCCGACCACATGCGCCCGCGCCTCAGCACGGTCGCCCTCCCCTACCGGGCCATGGGCCACGAGGCGGTCCGCATGCTCCTCGACGGCGAGCCACGCTCTGAACCGGTCCTGCTCGAGTGCCCCCTCGTGTCGCGGGATTCCGTCGGCCCACCCCCGCACGGTCGCGGAACCACGCGTCGACTGGTGCCCTGACGCGACGACCGGCATGCGCAAGGACGACAGACCCCTTGACCGGCACCAGCCGGCGCGGCTAGATTCGCCGGCGACCGAGTTAAACGTATAACGGTTAGGAGTTCGCGATGGCGCGAACCGGCGGTCGGGGCGGCCCGACGATGAAGGACGTCGCACGGGAGGCGGGCGTCAGCCAGGCTGCGGTGAGCCTGGTCCTCAACGACGCCGCCGGGTCGCGCGTCTCGGCCGAGACCCGTCAGCGGGTGCTCGACGCGGTGGACCGCCTTGGCTACCGGGTGAACTCGGCCGCCAAGTCGCTCCGAGAAGGCCAGTCGCGCCTCATCGGTTTCGTCGGTGACACCGTCGCGAGCGAGCCGTTCGCCGGTGACCTGGTCGAGGGTGCGCAGGACCAGGCATGGGTCGACGGGCACCTCATGCTCATCATCAACACGGGCGGTGACCCCCTCATCGAGGAGCGCGCCATCGACTCGCTCCTGTCACGCCAGGTCGACGGCATCGTCTACGCGTCGATGTACAACCGCCGCCTCAAGATCCCGCCGCTGCTGCGCGAGGTGCCGACCGTCGTCGTCAACGGCACGGCGGACGACGGCTCGCTCCCCGCGGTCGCGCCCGACGAGTACACCGGCGGACTCGAGGCCACCCGACACCTCGTCGAGCACGGTCACGAGCGCGTGGCCTTCATCAACATCGCTCCGGCCGAGTCGATGCTGCCGGCGGTCGTCGAGCGCGAACGTGGCTACGTGGACGCCCTCACCGAGGCGGGCCTGCGCATCGACCGGACCCTCGTCAAGTACGGCGACGGTGACGCCGTGGCCGGTCACCGGCTCGCCACCCAGCTGCTCCGGCGCAAGCGCCGGCCCAGCGCGATCTTCTGCGGCAACGACCGCACCGCCTGGGGTGCCTACCTGGCCGCCGGCGAGCTCGGCCTCAAGGTCGGCACGGACGTCTCGGTGGTCGGCTTCGACAACATGCCGGTCATCGCGCCACACCTGCGCCCAGGCCTCACCTCGATGGAGCTGCCGTTCGCCGAGATGGGGCGGCGCGGCGTCGCTCGCCTGCTCTCGGGTGACACCGACCCCACCGTCGAGCTGCTGCACTGCCCGCTCGTGTCCCGCGGGTCGGTCGGCCGCCCGGTGCCCGCGTCATGACCGCCCTCACGCTCCGGCGACCGAAGCAGGAGGCACCGGGCGCGGGGCCGCAGGCCCCTGCACCCACGACCGGCCCGTCGCTCGCGACGCGGATGGCGGCCCGGTGGCAGCTGTACGCGCTCCTCGCCCCTGCGCTGGTCTACCTCGCGCTCTTCAAGTTCTGGCCGATGTACGGCGTCCAGATCGCGTTCCGCAACTTCAACCCGTTCGACGGGTTCGCGGGCAGTCCGTGGGCCGGCCTCCAGCACTTCCACCGGTTCTTCACCTCACCGCAGTTCGCGACCCTGCTCGAGAACACGCTGGGTCTCGCGGTGACCAACCTCGTCGTCGCCTTCCCGGTGCCGATCATCCTCGCCCTCATGCTCAACCAGCTGCCGGACGGGCGGATGCGTTCGGTCGTCCAGGCGGTCCTCTACTCGCCGACCTTCATCTCGACCGTCGTCGTGGTCGGCATGCTCTATCTGTTGCTGTCGCCACGAACCGGCTTGGTGAACAACGCGATCGAGCTCCTCGGCGGACAGCGCATCCTCTTCATGGGATCGCCCGAGTGGTTCCGGCCGATCTTCGTCGGCACGACCGTCTGGCAGGAGTCCGGCTTCCAGATGGTGATCTACCTCGCCGCGCTCGCGAGCGTCGACCCGGCCCTGCACGACGCCGCCCGGGTCGACGGCGCCAACACGTGGAAACGCCTGCGTCACGTCGACCTGCCCGGCATCGCGCCGACCATCGCCGTGATGTTCCTCCTGGCGGTCGGCAACCTCATGAACGTCAGCTACGAGAAGGCCCTCCTCATGCAGACGCCCCTCAACCTCGAGACCTCCCAGATCATCCAGACCTACATCTACCAGGCCGGCCTCCAGCAGGCGCAGTTCAGCTACAGCGCCGCCATCGGATTGTTCAACTCGCTGCTCAACCTCGCCCTCCTGCTCACCTTCGCGCGGGTCGTCTCCCGCCTCCAGCGGGGAGCCGGGCAGTGAGCGCCCGCACCGCCCCCTCCCTGTCGCGTCCACGGGCCGTGGGCCCGAGGCATCCCCGCACCCGTCGGCGGTCGGCGGGTGAGCGCACCTACACCGTCGTGGCCGGCCTCGTCCTCGGCGGAGCGGTGGTCGCGATCCTGTACCCGCTGTGGTTCATCCTCGTCGCCTCGTTGAGCGACCCCGACGCGGTCAACGCCGGTGCGGTCTGGCTGCTGCCGCAGGGGTTCACGACGGACGGCTACACGCGTCTGCTGTCCGACGCCACGGTGTGGCGCGGCATCGGCAACTCGGTGCTCTACACGACGCTCGCCACGGTCGTCAGCTGCTCGCTCGTGCTGACCAGCGGGTACGTCCTCGCCCGGCGGGACCTGCCCTGGCGACGGCTGCTCACGGTTCTCTTCATGACGACGATGTTCTTCGACGGCGGCATGATCCCGCGCTACCTCGTGGTCAAGGACCTGGGCCTGCTCGACTCGGTGTGGGCGATGGTGCTGCCGAACGCACTGGCCGTGTGGAACGTCATGATCGCTCGCACGTACTTCCGGTCGGCCCTGCCCGAGGAGCTGCGGGAGGCCTCGCAGCTCGACGGGGCATCGGAGTTCCGGCACTTCTTCTCCATCGTCCTGCCGCTGTCGAAGCCGCTCGTGGGCGTCATGGTCCTCATCCACCTCGTGTGGAACTGGAACGCGTTCTTCGACGCCTTGATCTTCCTCGGTGACGACACGAGGTACCCGCTGCAGCTGGTGCTGCGCAACATCCTCATCCGCTCCGAGGTCGCGGCCCAGGGCAACCTGACCTCCGACCTGGCCTCCTACGCCGAGGCGCAGCGGGTCGGCGAGCTCGTCAAGTACGCCATGGTCGTCGTCTCCACCCTTCCCCTGCTCGTCGTGTCCCCGTTCGCCCAGCGCTACCTCAACCGCGGTGGCGTCTCCGGCGCGCTCAAGGCCTGAGCGGTCATACGTATAACACACTGCCGCTCGACCTTCCTCCGGACCTCGGAAAGACCGCTCCACCCGCACCGCCGCACCACCCCAGCACAACCACCGAACGCACCGACGGCGCTGCCGTTCGGTCCCGCGCCAAGGAGTACCCATGAAGAAGACCCTCGCCGTGGTCGCCGCCCTGAGCCTCTCGCTCGCGGCCGGCTGCTCGGCATCCTCGGACGCCGCAGACGGTCAGGCCGGCACCGGCTTCAGGACCACCGGCCTGCCGATCGTCACCCAGCCGATCACGCTCACCTTCACCGGCAGCAAGGCCCCGCTCGCCGACCTGCCCGCCATGAGCCTCGTCAAGCAGTGGCAGAAGGACACGAACGTCGCGATCAGGTGGCAGAACCTGCCCCTCGACGCGTACAAGGAGAAGAAGAACCTCATCCTCGCCAGCGGCGACCTGCCCGATGCGTTCTACAACTCGGAGCTGAGCGACTCCGACATCATGACCTACGGCTCGAACGGCACCCTCATCCCACTGGAAGGCCTGATCGACAAGTACGCCCCCAACCTCAAGAAGGTCTTCGAGCGGCGACCGGCCCTCAAGGCGGCCGTCACGGCAGCCGACGGCCACATCTATGCGCTGCCCAGCGCGGAAGAGCTCGACCTGGGATCCGTCCCGTTCTTCTGGTCGATCAACACGACCTGGCTCAAGAAGCTCGGCCTGTCGATGCCGCAGACCATCGAGCAGTACCACGACGTGCTGACCGCCTTCCACACCAAGGACCCGAACGGCAACGGCAAGGCCGACGAGATCCCGCTCAGCTTCATGAACAACTGGTGGTGCGCAGACGTCGGCGACCTCTTCGCCGCGTTGTCCGGCATGCCGGACAACGTCGACCACCGGATCGTGCGCGACGACAAGGTCATCTACACGGCGATCCAGCCCGAGTACCGCGACGCGATCGCGAAGCTGCACCAGTGGTACTCCGAGGGGCTCATCGACCCCGAGTCCTTCACCCAGAACGACAAGCAGTACCTGGCCAAGGGCAAGACGAACCCCGAGGTCCTCGGCTCGTACGTGTGGTGGGAGACCGAGGAGGTGGTCGGGCCCGGCCGGACCAAGGACTACGCCCTCATGGGCCCGCTCCAGGGACCGGCCGGCAAGCTGGTCGGACGCTCCAACAACGTCGACTACAGCCGCAACGCGTTCGCGATCACCCGGGCCGACAAGTACCCCGAGGCGACGATGCGCTGGGTCGACCGCCTCTACGACCCGGTCATGTCGGCCCAGGTCGCGTGGGGTCCGATCGGCGAGGGCCTGCAGAAGGACTCATCCGGCGTGCTCGTCGCCACCCCGCTCAAGGCGGGCGAGGACGCCGGCGAGCGCCGCCAGAAGATCGCCCCGAACGGCCCCCACGTGGTCCTCAAGGAGGACTTCCAGTCGGTCGTCGCTCCTGAGCCGCGGGCGGCCCAGCGCGCCAAGGACCTTCAGCAGATCTACCTGCCCTATGCAGAGAAGCAGTCCTACCCTCTCGTCTTCTTCACCCAGGACGAGCTCGCCCGCATCGGCCAGATCGGGACGGACGTCAAGGCCATCGTCGACGAGAAGCGGGCCGCCTGGATCGTCCGCGGCGGGATCGAGCAGGACTGGGACGGCTACGTCGCGTCGCTCAAGCAGGCCGGCATCGACGAGCTCGTCTCGATCTACCAGGCCGCCTACGACCGCAACAAGAAGAACAGCCGGTGACGAGCGTGCAGGCGCCGGCGGGTCTCCGCCGGCGCCACCTCGTCGGGGGCGGGCGCACGTCCCGCCTGGCCGACCTCCTCGCGGACGATGCTGCGGTCTGCGCGTCGGTCGTCGTCCTCACGCTGGACTACGCGGCCGTCTCCCTCGGCTCGGTCACCGGCGGCGTCTCGGGTCTGGTGAGCTGGTCCGAGGACGGTGGCGGCAAGGACGGGGGTGGGCGTGTCGTCCTGGGGCTCGACCGCTCGGGCCGCCCCTGCGTCGAGGTGCGCACGAGGGCAGTGCCGGGACGGGTGGACACCGTGACCGCCGCAGAGCCCGTGCGGCTGGGCGACTGGCACCGCTTCGGTCTCGTCGTCGGGGACGACGAGGTCGGCCTGCACGTCGACGGGCTGCTGGTGGGGTCGGTGCGGCTCCCCGGCGCCTCGCTCCCGGCGCCCGGGGACGTCCTGGTCGGGGGTCGTCACGACACCGCCCTCTGCGACACAACCTCCGGCGGGACCCTCCTCGCGGGGGAGAGCGTGACCGGCGTGGTCGGGGCGGTGGGGCTGGCGGGCCATCGCGACCGCGCCAGCGCGTCGGCAGCCCTGCACGACGACGGTCCTGCCGACCATGCGCCGGTCGACGTCGTGGCAGAGCTCGCCCGCTGGCGTCGGACGGACCCCTACCGGCCCACCTTCCACTTCCTGCCGCCGGCGCACTGGATGAACGAGCCGCACGCGCCGATCCAGGTCGGGCGTCTGCACCACCTCTTCTTCCAGTCCAACCGCACCGGCGCGCACTGGGGCGGCATCGAGTGGGGACACGCGGTCAGCACCGACCTCGTGCACTGGCGACACCTGCCGCCGGCCCTCTCGCCGGTGGACACCCCGGTGGCGCCCGACGGCGTCTGGAGCGGTGGCAGCGTCCTCGACGACTCGGGCCGACCGATGCTCTTCTTCACCGCAGGTGACGTCCGCTGCAGCCCGGACCAGTCGGTCGCCGTGGCGCGCCCGCGGGGCCTGGGCGCAGCCACCTCGTGGGTGGCTGACGCCGAGCCCGTGCTGCGCATGCCGACGAGCAAGGCCCTCGTGCCCGGCCAGTTCCGTGACCCCTTCGTCTGGCGTGAGGGAGAGCTCTGGTTCATGCTCGTCGGTGCCGGCGTCGTCGGCCGGGGTGGCACGGCGCTGCTGTTCGAGTCGCGCGACGGCGAGACGTGGCACGAGGTGGGACCGCTGCTCGTCGGTGATGCGGCGCGTCATCCGGAGGTCGGGCAGATGTGGGAGCTGCCCGTGCTGCTCCCCGTCTCCTCCCCCTCGGGGCGGACGGCCCACGTGCTCCTCGTGTGCCCGTGGTGGGAGACGGTGCCCGAAGGGCGCGTCGTCGAGGTCGTCCACTGGCTCGGTGACTGGCATGCCGGCACCCGCTCCTTCCGGCCGTGGCACCCCGACCCTCGGCGCCTCGACGTCGGCCGCCACTTCACCGGCCCGAGCGGCAACGTCCTGTCCGACGGGCGCACCGTCCTGTGGTCGATCACCCAGGACGGCCGCACGGCCGCCGAGCAGGCGGAGGTCGGCTGGGCCCACAACGCCGGGCTGCCCCTCGAGCTCTCGCTCGGCGCCGACGACACGCTGCGCGTCGCCCCCCTGCGTGAGCTGGCGACGCTGCGCGAGGACGCGATCCTCGACGTCGACCGTGGCAGTGCGGTTCCGGAGGAACCGGCCGGGAGAGATCCGGCCGGCGAGACGGTCACGGCGCCCGGCGCCGTCGCGGAGCTGCCGGTGGCCCCGCTCGAGCTCGACGTCCGGTGCGCCGCGGTGGCTGGCACGGTACGGGTCGACATCGTGCACGGCCACGACGAGCTGCATGCATCGGTCGGGTTCGACTGCGGTACAGGCCTCTTCCAGGTGCACCGACCCGACGCCCGGGCATACGACACGTGGAGCCCGACCGAGCGCGATGGTGCCGTGACGCCCCGCGCGGACGGGCGCCTGCGGCTGCGGGTCTTCCTCGACGGGTCGATGTTCGAGGCGTACCTCGGCGACCGGGCCGCCCTCACCACCCGGGTGCGACCGCCGGCTGGCGCTCGACTGCGCGTCGTGCTCCCACCGGAGGCTGCGGACTGGAGCGTCCGGGCCTGGCGCCTCGGTCGTGCCGACCTCACGCCACCGGCCGAACCGGTGGACTGACCACCTTCTCCCTGCCCTTGCCCACCGCCCACTGAGGGGACTGCTCACGTGCTGCTGTTCGACGACCACTGGACCTGGGACTTCTGGACCGCCGTTGACGGCCCGGACACCCACCTCTACTTCCTCAAGGCGCCGCGGGCGCTCGGCGACCCCGACCTGCGGCACCGCAACGCCACGATCGGCCACGCGGTCTCCCGCGACCTGCGCGAGTGGACCGTCCTCGAGGACGCGCTCGCTCCGGGCGCACCCGGGGCGTGGGACGACCTCGCCACGTGGACGGGCAGCGTCGTGCCCGACGGTGACCGCTGGTGGATGTTCTACACCGGCATCGGTACCGACAGCGACGGCCTGCGGCAGCGGATCGGCCGCGCCCACAGCACCGACCTCGCGTCCTGGACCAAGGATCCCGGCTTCGTCCTCGACGCCCCGGACATGTTCGAGCAGCTGGACCCGTCGGTCTGGCCGGATCTCTGCTGGCGCGACCCGTGCGTCTTCGCCGACCCCGAGCACGGCGGTTGGGCGATGCTCGTGACGGCACGCGTGCCGACGGGCCCGGCCGATGCCCGGGGTGTCGTGGCGCTGCTGCGCTCGAACGACCTCCGCACCTGGACGCCGATCGGGCCCGTCACACCGCTCGGCGACTGGGGCCATCTGGAGGTTCCGCAGGTGGTCGAGGTCGGTGGCCGGCAGCGCCTCGTCTGCTGTGCCTATGCGGCCTGCACGAGCGCGGAGCGGCAGGCACGGGTCGGTGCCGTGACCGGCACGCACTACTTCGTGGGCGACAGCCCCACCGGCCCGTTCGTGCCGGAGTCGGACGACCTCTTCGCCGCCGACGAGGCGGGCTCGCTCTACGCGGGCAAGATCGTCACCGACCCGATGACCGGTGGCCCCGCGCTGCTGGCCTTCCTCCAGTTCGACGCCGACGGCCGGTTCCTCGGTGGTCTCAGCGACCCTGTCCCGATCGACGTCCTGCCGGACGGATCCTTGAGGCTCCGACAGTCGCCGGAGCGCGTGGTGCAGGACGCCTGCACCCTGTTGCGCTAGCGAGGGCCGGCCACCCGGCGCACCGAAGCAGCCGGAGAGGGCATCGGGCGTTGCACGCGTCGCTTGCGCTGGTGCTGCTCGTGGCGAAGGCTGTGCACGGAGGCTGGTCGACGTGGAGAGAGCGCATGCGGATCCTGTTCAGCGCGTGGCCCGGGTACGGGCACCTGTTGCCGATGGTGCCGCTCGTCGGTGCGGCGCAGCGGGCCGGTCACGACGTG
Organism: Monashia sp. HAY1-2A; assembly: GCF_056755315.1. NCBI lineage: Bacteria > Bacillati > Actinomycetota > Actinomycetes > Micrococcales > Intrasporangiaceae > Intrasporangium > Monashia sp. HAY1-2A. The sequence continues at coordinate 10,033 of NZ_JBNDHY010000078.1, read as the reverse complement.
GTCGTGGCGACCGGGCCCGACCTCGTGCCATACGCGTCGAGCCTCGGCGTGGCGACCGTGACCGCGGGTCCCACTGCGGCCGAGTCCTACTCCCGCCTGCCGAGCGACGTGCCGATCAGCCGACTGCCGGCCTCCGAGCAGACAGCCTTCGCAGGAGAGCACCTCTTCGGGGCGGCCGGCGTGGTGCGGGCACGCGACCTGGCCGTGTTCTGCTCGACCTGGAAGCCGGACCTCGTCGTGCACGACCCGCTCGAGCTGGGTGCTGCGGCGGTGGCCGCAGACACCGGGACGGCTCAGGTCACCCACGGCTACGGACCCATGCTCGCCGTGAACGAGGACATGATCCGCGTCATCGGCTCGACGCTGGCCAGGGCCTTGGGCGTCGATCCGGCGGAACGGGTGTTCGCGGCGCCCTACCTGGACATCTGTCCCCCCGGTATGCGGACACGACGTCCGTTGGCCTGGAACGACGTTCGCTCGCTGCGCCCCTGGGCCGGGCCGCCTGGGGACGGCTCGGTCGCCGGGGCGATCGCTGCCCTGCCGTACCCGGACACGGTCTACCTCACCCTCGGCACGGTCATGAACCAAGCCCTCGACGTGTTCCGAGCCGTGCTGGACGCAGCCGAGGACGTCGCGGTCAACGTCGTGACGACGACGGGACCCGGCCTCGACCCGGAGGCGATCGGCCCGCTCCCGAGGTCTGCCCTCGTGTACCCGTTCCTGCCGCAGGCGGATGTGCTGCCCTCCTGCTCGGCCGTCGTCTCCCACGCCGGCGCCGGCACGATGCTCGGAGCGCTCTGCTTCGGGCTCCCCCAGCTGTGCCTGCCCCAGAGCACCGACCAACCGCTCAACGCGGCCCTCCTGGTCGCCACCGGCGCCGGGCTCTCCCTGTCGCCGGACGAGACACACAGCGCGACGGTCGCCGCCGCGCTGCGCACGCTGCTGCACGACCCGTCGTACCGGGAGGCAGCGGCGCGGCTGCGCACCGCGATCGAGGCCCTGCCCCACCCCGACGCCGTGGTCGACGAGCTCACGGCCTGGGCCCGTTCGTCAGCGTGAGGGGCGCAACCACCGGGATGCCTGCGCTGCCCGGGCCCGCTCTCAGCGGACGAGCGGGTACACCGTCGCATCGTCGCCGACCACGTGCAGCGACTCACCGCGGGGTTCGGACACCAGACCCAGTACTCCACTGGGGCAGGCGATCTCGATCGTCTGCGCGTCCAGGAGCACACGGACGTCCCCGCCCGCGAACGGCATGTCCCAGCGCCGTCCGCCCGCCCGAGCGACGAGCATCCCGCCACCGACCTGGAGGCCGACGACCTCCTCACCCGCGCTGGTCACGACCATGCTCGCGCCCTCCCGAGGTGACCACGTGACGTCGGCCGCGAGCCCGGGGACGAACCCACCCGGCACGGCAGCGGCCCGGTACCGTTCCACGTCCGGGTGGGGCGTCGCGGTGAGCCGGTCGCCCTCGACCCCTAGGACGTACGGGACGCTGTGGGCGCTCGCCCAGCCGGCTTCGGCATCCTCGACCCCGCGCATCCAGAACAGGAGGCAGGGCCGGCCGTCGGCGTCACGGAAGAAGGACGGCGCGTAGTAGCTGGGTCCGTACGTGAGACGGCCCCACGTCTTGGCGTCGAACTGCCCTGCCCCGTAGCTGCCAAGCGCATAGCCGGCGTAGTGCAGCACGTCGGCGTCCCACACCGAGGACACCATGGCATGGACACCGTCGACCTCGATGACCTGCGGGCACTCCCAGAGGGCACCGAGCCAGACCGGGTCCCGCTCGTCCGTCGACCGCTCCAGGGCAACACCCTCGTAGGTCCAGGTCTCCAGGTCGTCGGAGCGGTAGCTGAGGGCCATGGCCGTCCCGTCGGCCGTTCCTGCGCCGACGAACATGCGCCACGCGTCGGGGTCACGCACGATGAACGGGTCGCGGTAGGCGATGAGCTCGAGCTCCTTGGGGGCGTCGACGACGATGCCTCCCTTCTGCCAGGAGACCCAGTCCGGACCGGTGGGTGTGGCGACCCGGATGCGACCGATCCCGAAGTCCGGCACCGTCGTCGCCGTGTAGAAGATGCGTGCCGCGCCGTCGGGCCCGGTGACGAGCGAGCCGGTCCAGATACCGTCGTCGCCGTCGCCGGGCGCGATGGCGACCGGTAGGGGCTTGAGGGACAAGAGGTCCGGCCCCACGGCATGGCCCCAATGACAGCTGGGCGCCCACACGGTGCTGCCGGGGACGTACTGGTAGAAGGAGTGGTAGAGGCCGTCACGGACCGTGATGCCGTGGGGGTCGTTGATCCAGCCCTGTTCGGCGGTGAAGTGGAAGCGGGGCCTCATCTTTGCTCTCCTGCGTCGTAGCGGGCGCGGACGGCCCGGGCGATGGCCACGTTGCTCTTCTCCCACTCGTCCACCTGGCTGCGTCGCTTCTCGCGGAGTGCATCCCGTCTGGCGACGAAGTCGGCCATGCGCCGCGCAGCCGTCTCCCTGGCCCGACGCTGTTCGTCGGTCAGCTCCGGCAGCGGAGTCTCGATGACGCGATCCATGGGCCGCAACGGCAGACGCTGCTCCACCGGCGGGAGGTCGAGCGCCGGCGACGGAAGCGTCTGGTACCAGTAGGCCGTCGAGGACCAGTCGTCCGACAGGTGGTTGCCGTGGCCGTGCTCGAAAGTGACCCGGATGCGCCTGTCGAACCGGATGGGGTCGACCATGTGGAAGCGGTAGCTGTGGTGGAAGCCCGGCACGTCCTCTTCGTGGACGATGGTCCCGTTGAACTGGAAGGCGTTCCGCTGCATGCCCCAGGCGTGACCGAAGTAGTCCTCCATCCCGGTGCCGTGCAGGCTCGGCGGCCACGAGTCGTCGTCGATGAAGATCATGTCGTCACCCTCACCCCACCACGATCCCTGGAAGTGACGGACGGCGAGGGTGCAGCCGACGTAGTGACCGCGGCCCTCCGTCTCCAGCGCGACGTAGTTGTCCTTGCCGTCGAGGTTGGCCACGGTCGTCTCGATGCTGTTGGCCTGCAGGTCGGGCGCCCAGCCCCGGTTGGGCAGCGCCCTGCGCCAGTGCGCGTGGAAGTACAGGGTGTCGTCGGGGAGTGGCTCGGGGACGAGCTCGTAGTCGATGTAGAAGTACTGGAGGTAGGGGATGTCGTTCTGGTTCTCCACGACGATCCTCGCGCGCCTGCCGAACGGCATCCGGAAGTAGCTGTTGAAGGCAGCCGAGCCACCGAACGTGTGCAGCTCCGCCTCCTTGGCCGAGACCGACAGCGGTAGCGAGTCGTACGTCCCGGACAGCGAGTTCATGAGGCCGAAGAAGTCCCCGAGCGGTGCGACCACGCTGGGGGTCTCCTGGTCGTCCCAGTACATCTTGAGGACGACCTTGCGGTAGTAGTCCGGGTCCACGACCTCCCAGCTGACGCCGAGGGCGTTGTGGATCTCGAGCATCGGCACGCCGACGACGGCGGGGTCGATCTGTCCCGGACCGGGCTGGATGCGGCACGACTGGGTCATCCAGATGTGCGTGATGTAGCCGGGGCCCTCGAGGTCGGCCAGAGTCCTGGACTCTCCGGGCATGACGATCCAGTTGTCCTGGTTGCGCCCCGTCTGGTCGAAGCTCGACGCGCGAGCGGTCCGGGCTCGACGGGCCCGGGTGAGGTCGCCGAGCAGGCCGCCCGGTGGCTGGTGCTGGGTCACGGTGGTCCTTCCCTGAGCCGTCGGCCGCCGTGGGAAACGGCGCTCGATAGGCATCGAAACGTTTGCGTAGCCGGATGCTACGTCCCGCTCGATTCGGAGCGCAAGGATGCCCGAGAAAGCGCAGGTGAGACGCCCAGATACCCCGATTCGGCCGTGGGCCCTACACTTGCGCAAACGATGCACTGGAGAGGGAAGTCATGGCGACGATGGTGGAGGTGGCGCGACGCGCCAACGTGTCCGTGTCGACGGTGTCCCACGTCCTCAACGGGACACGGCACGTCGAGGGGGAGACGCGGCAGCGCGTGCTCGCCGCGATCGAGGCGACCGGCTACCGCCAGGACGCCCTGGCCCGGGCGTTGCGACGGGCCAAGACCGACAGCATCGGGCTGGTCGTCTCCGACGCCGGCGAGCCGGCCTTCGCCGCGATGGCCCATGGCGTCGAGCACGCAGCGGTCGAGCACGGGCTGACCCTCGTCCTCGCGAACTCCGCCGAGGACGCGGACCGGGAGCGGAAAGCCGTGCAGACGCTGCTCGACCGGCGCGTCGACGGCCTCATCCTGGCCCGGGCCGCCGAGTCGGACCCGGGCCTGATCGAGTCCCTCGAGACCGAGAAGCCACCGACGATCCTGCTCGACCGCATCTTCCCCATGCTCCCGTTCGACCAGGTCGGCGCCGACAACCGTGCCGCGATGCGGGAGCTGAGCCTGCGGCTCATCGACCGCGGCCACACACGCATGGCGATCGTGGCCGGCGACACCCGTGTCCCGACGCTCCACGAGCGGCTCGACGGGTTCACGAGCGCCCTCTTCGAGACCCGGCAGTCCATCCAGGACCAGCACATCCTGACCGGCACCGAAGACGACGGCGTCCGAGCCGGCCTCCGGACCGCCCTGACGTCCCAGCGCCCCACGGCGGTCATCGCGAGCAGCACGCCGCTGGCCGTGCTGGCACTCCGGACGCTCGCCGAGGAGGGTCTGCGCGTCCCGGACGACATCGCGTTCGCCACGTTCGACGGCTTCGACAACTCGGACCTGTTCCGCCCCCAGGTCACCACGGTGCGCCAACCCGCCTTCGACATGGGTGTCGCCGCCGTGCAGCTGCTCGTCGAACGCCTCAGGACGCCCGAGGCCAGCCCGCGGACGGTGCGGCTGCGCCAGCACATCGAGTGGCGTGAGTCGACGGAGGCCTGGGTACCGCAGGCCTGACCACGTTCCGGACGAGCGCCACGACATGACGCTTGACACCCTCGCGGAGCCGCTCTACCGTCGGACAAACGTTTCGCGCAAACGTTTCGCCGATTCACGGCTCCACGTGATCCGTCACCCCGGGTGCGCACCCGTGGCACCCCACCTGAGGCGGCCGAAACCGCCTCGCTCATCGAAGGAGATGAAAGTGTCCATCTCGTCCCTCAGGATCGGGCCCACCAGACGCGTGGTCATCACGGCCGTGGCCGCCGCGACCCTCTCAGCCGGTCTGGGCGCCTGCTCATCCCACTCCGGCGGTGCCGACGCGTCCGGCAGGACGACGATCACGCTGTCGATGCAGAACCCCGACGTCAAGACGGCCGACCCCGCCACCTGGGCCATCGTCCAGGCGTTCGAGAAGGCCAACCCCACGGTCACCGTGCAGGTCACCGGCGAAGCCGTGGCCGAGCACCTGCAGAAGCTGTCGATCGCCGCCCAGAGCGACACGCTGCCCGACGTGTTCTGGGTCTACAAGGCCAACGCCGAGGAGATGGTCCAGGGCGAGAAGCTGCTCGACCTCGCCCCGGTCCTCAAGGAGCTCGGCCTCTCGGACAAGTTCCCCAAGAGCACGCTGACGAACTTCACCGCCGGACAGACCGTCTACGGAGTGCCCTACCAGGGCCTGCTCACCGGGCTGTGGGTGAACAAGAAGATCCTGGCCGACAACGGCATCAAGCAGCCCGAGTCGTTCGAGGACCTGCTCGCCGCGGCGAAGACCCTCAAGGCCAAGGGCGTCACGACGATCTCCAACGGTGCGAACCAGTCGGCCTTCAGTGTCTGGAGCTTCCTGACCGACCTCAGCCGCTTCGGCTACGCCGACAAGATCGACGGCATCCTCAAGGGCACCCAGAGCTACGTCAACCCGGACTTCCTCCGGCTGTACCAGCACATCGCCGAGCTGCGCGACGCCGGCGCGTTCGCGTCCAACGTGTCGACCCAGACCTACCAGCAGGCCGTCGACCAGTTCACGAGCGGCAAGGCTGCCATGCTCGACGCGGGCGTCTGGGCCTCGAGTGCGATCCAGAAGTCGCCCGTGGCCGCGAACGTCGGCTTCTGGGCCGGCCCGAAGTTCTCCGACGGGGTCGGCGACCAGAACATCATCATGAACGTCGCCTCGGCGCCGCTCGTCGTCAGCGCCAAGGTCTCCGAGGACGAGGCGAAGCTCGCAGCCGTCAAGAAGTTCATCGCCTTCTACTACAGCGACGCCGCCCAGCAGCTCCTCGTCGACAACGGGCAGCCCCCCGTGACGACGTACCAGCCCAAGGTCGACGCCAAGTCCCAGAGCGCCTTGAAGGCTGCGCTCGACGCTGCAAGCGCCCCGGGCGTCACCAGCCCGGAGTCGCAGCCGGACCTGCTCGTGCCGACCGCTGTCGCGAACGCGATGTACGACAGCATCTACGGCGTGATCCAGAACCAGCTGACCCCCAAGCAGGCGCTCGAGCTCGTCGAGACGGCGATCAAGTCCAAGTGAGCCCGGTGTGGCCCGGCTTGCGCCCGGGGCCACACCCCACCTTCAGAAAGCCACCTCTCGTGACCTGGATCAGCTCCCGCTGGAAGATCTCCCTGATGCTCGCGCCGGCGCTCGCCTTCTTCACGGTCTTCGTCGCCTATCCCGTCGGGTACTCCCTGGTCTTCAGCCTCACCAAGTTCCAGGGCTTCGGAAAGCCCTCCTTCATCGGGCTGGGCAACTACTCCTCGCTCCTCGACGACCCGTTCTTCTGGCGCGCCCTGCAGAACACGCTGATCATCCTCGTCGTGAGCATCGTCCTGCTCGTGCCCGGCTCGTTCGGGCTGGCGCTGCTGCTGCGACGCAGCGTCCGCGCCGGCGGAGCCCTGCGGGCCCTCGTCTTCGCGCCCGCCATCATCGCGCCCATCCTCGTGGGCCTCATCTGGGTCTTCCTCCTGGACCCGAAGATCGGCCTGCTCAACCGTCTGCTCGCTCGCATCGGCGTCGGTCCCGTGCAGTGGATCGGCGGCGACACCCTGACCCCGTACGCGGTGGCCCTGGTGTTCATCTGGAGCAGCGTCGGGTTCGCGATGACCATCTTCTACGCCGGGCGGCAGGTCCTGCCCGAGGACGTCATGGAGGCGAGCGAGCTCGACGGAGCCACCGGCTGGCAGCAGCTGCGCTACGTCACGGTGCCGATGATGCGTGAGACGTTCGCCATCGTCACGATCCTGATGATCACCAACGTCTTCAAGATCTTCGAGCTCGTCTACATGCTCACAGGTGGTGGTCCGGTGCACCGGTCCGAGACGCTCGTCAGCTACATGTACTTTTTCACCTTCACCAACCAGAAGTACGGCCTGGGCATGGCGCTGGCCGTGCTGATCACGGCGCTCGGCGCCATCGTCTCGGTCGCCTACCTCGTGGCATCCCGTGAGCGGAGGTCCTCATGAGCACCACCACCAGCCCGCGCCCCACCCGCGACCTCCGGAGGACCACCGTGGCCGACCCCCAGCCGGAGGCCGGCAGCGACGGACGCAGCCGGCGCCGCACCGCGGCCCTGATCGCTGGCGCCGGTGCCTACCTCGTCACGTTCCTCATCATCCTGCCGTTGCTGTGGATCGTCCTGCTGTCGTTCCAGCCGAGCGGCAACATCCTCGGCAACCCCTTCTCCCTGTCCGGGCTGACGCTGGACAACTACCTGGCGGTCCTCAGCTCCACACCGTTGCTGCGGATGTACGGCAACACGTTGCTCATCGCGACCGTCTCCGTGACCGTCGGCGCGGCGATCTCGTTCATGGCAGCCTTCGCCCTGACTCGGATGGTCTTCCGTCACAAGCGAGTCCAGTCCAGCCTGCGTTTCTACATCCTGGCGGGGCTCGCGGTGCCCGTGTACATCCTGCTGTTCCCCGTCTACCGCCTCGACCTCACCCTGGGCGTCTTCGGCTCCTACGCCGCGCTCATCCTGCCGTACGTCGCGGTGTCGGTGCCGTTCAACACCTTGCTGCTGACCGGCTTCCTGCGTGAGTTCCCCACCGAGCTCGAGGAGGCCGCCATCATCGACGGCGCCGGCCTGTGGCGGCTCTGCTGGACGGTGGTCCTGCCCCTGATGCGGCCGGTCATCGCGACGATCCTCATCTTCAACGTCGTGTACGTCTTCAACGAGTTCCCCTTCGCCTCGATCCTCATCAACGACCCCGACATGGTCACGGTGTCGCTGGCCGTGTCACGGTTCCAGGGCCAGTACACCGTCGACTACGGCGCGATGATGGCGGCCGCGACTCTCGTCCTGCTCCCCCAGCTCGTCATCTACGCCCTCTTCCAGAAGCAGGTCATCGCCGGCATGACCGTGGGCGCCGTCAAGGGCTGACCATCCCGGGCCTGGCGTCCCCGGCGCGGTTGCCGCTCGCTCCGGGACGAGCGGCACCCCGTGCTCGCGGACAGGTGGGCGTCGGCCGGGCGCACACCGGCACCATGGACGGCCGATGACGCCACCTCCGCCCCAACCCGGGGTCCGGACAGCGACAGGGTCCCCGATGGGCCCGAGGCGTTCCTGCCCGCTCGCCGTACCGTCGTCAGCGCGCTGTTCGGCGGTGGAGTGGCTGCCGCGGCCGCCCTCACCGGATGCTCGTCACCACCCTCGGCGGACGTCCACCACCCGACGGGCCGGTCGGAGGCCCGCGCACGCCCGAGTCGCCGTTCGAGCGGCAGGCCCGCGGCCTCGCGCCCCGGCGCGGTGGTTCGCTGCCGGTGTCAGACGGGCAGGAGGCGGAGCGAATCGAGGGTGCGCTGTTGGTCGACCAGGGCGCGAGGCGTAGTGTCCTGGAACCACGATCGCTCGATCACCACGCGCTCGCCGTGGACCATCACGATCCACAGCTCGACGAGCTCGTGCTGGGCCGCCATGGGGCGGTACGTCATCACCCCGCCGTTGTCACACCGGTCGGCCTGCGGGTCATCGAGCCGCGCCACCAGGTGAACACCGGACCCGCCGAACCGCGCGACGGGGGCAGCGGGTTCGATGACGGTGAAGGGATACCTCGACAGGATGGCCCGGGCGAGGTCGGCCGGCGTCGGCCCGGCCTCGGCCGGGGGACGTGCCTGGGCCTGGCACGGCCCGTACGGGAGCGCATCGAGCTCCATGACGCGGATGCCGGCGTCCTCCCGCAGGTAGGACGGCGCCTGGATCACGACCCCCTGCTCGAAGAGCCACCAGGTGTCGCCGGAGAGCGTGAGCTCCACGGCCAGATGCGAGTGTGGGGCAGCCGGATAGAGGTTGCCGGGCATTCGCAACCGGTAGGTCGCTCCAGGTCGGAGGGCGTTCAGGGTCCGGAAGGCGTACGCATCGCGCTCCACGACGTGCGGCGCCTCAGCCAACCGGTAGCTCCGGTCGACGGCGTGCGACCCGGGTGTCCCCTCGACCCTCGTGGCTGCCGTCGTGACCCGGCCCGGATCCGGGCCGGGCGGGCTCGTTCCTCCGCCCGGCGGACCGACGCACGCGGCTAGCCCGGCCGCGAGTGCGGCGGTGACCGACAAGCGCCAGACATCCAGGCCGCCGCGGCCGGGAGCTCGGGCTCGTCTCGACGCGGGCCGGTCCTGCCGGCAGGACACCGCGGTTGCTCGACGAGTCCGCTCAGTCCTCCATCCGGAAGCCGAGCTTCACCGTGACCTGCCAGTGGGCGATCGCCCCGTCGGCGAGCTGACCGCGCACGTCCTGGACCTCGAACCAGTCGAGGTTGCGCAGCGTGGTGTTCGCTTTCGCCACGGCGTTCGCCACCGCCGCCTCGACGCCGTCGGGAGAGGTGCCGACCACCTCGGAGATGGCATACACGTGATTGGCCATGCTTCTCGCCTCCAGTGCACGGTGCCCGGGCTCTCCGAGCCGCCACCCCACGGTAGTCCCAGGGCGGCATGCGGATGGGCCGGCCGGGATCGCGACGCCAGCGCTGACGCGGGGACCCGGGCGGGACGGAGCCCGGGCGAGGTGGCCGGACCACACAACCGAACGCTGGAACTGTTGACAGTCAACGCCGACTCCTCATATGGTCGACCATCGACCAGAGCGGATGCGACCGCTCTGGGACCGAGCACCAGGAGGACCCGTGGTTTTCGCACCGCCGAAGTTCGTCACGTTCGACATGAACGGC
>NZ_JBNDHY010000077.1:0-21867 GCF_056755315.1 Monashia sp. HAY1-2A | reverse complement strand
TCGTCACCTCGTACGCCGTGCTGCGTCTCGACGCCGATGCCTTCCACGAGATCGCTTGGGGCGGAGTCGTCCTCGACGAAGCGCAGTTCGTCAAGAACCGTCAGGCCAAGACCCACGTCGCGGTCCGGCGGCTCGGTGCGCCGTTCACGCTCGCCGTCACCGGCACGCCGCTCGAGAACTCCCTCATGGACCTCTGGTCGCTGCTGTCGCTGACGGCGCCCGGCCTCTACCCGCGCCCCGACGTGTTCACCCAGAGCTACCGGCGGCCCATCGAGTCGGGCGAGCGACCCGACCTGCTCGACCTGCTCCGCCGGCGCATCCGCCCTCTCGTCCTGCGCCGCACCAAGGAGCAGGTGGCCCTCGACCTGCCGCCCAAGCAGGTCCAGGTCGTGCCGCTCGAGCCGCACCCGGTGCACCGGCACGTCTACGACCAGCACCTGCAGCGCGAGCGCCAGCGCATCCTCGGCCTGCTCGGCGACCCCGACGGCAACCGCGTCGCGATCCTCGCCTCCCTGACCCGGCTGCGCCAGCTCGCCCTCGAGCCCTCGCTCGTCGACCCCGCCCAGGCTGGCCGGGCCACCGCGGCGAAGGTGGAGTTCCTCGTCGACCAGCTGCGCGAGCTCGCCGCCGAGGGCCACCGCGCGCTCGTCTTCAGCCAGTTCACCGGGTTCCTGCGCCTCGTCGAGGCGGCGCTGGCGAAGGCCGGTCTCGAGACCGCCTACCTCGACGGCTCGACGACCGACCGCCAGGAGGTGGTCCGCGGCTTCCGCCAGGGTGACGCGGTGGCGTTCCTCATCAGCCTCAAGGCCGGCGGGTTCGGGCTCACCCTCACCGAGGCCGACTACGTCTTCGTGCTCGACCCCTGGTGGAACCCGGCGGCCGAGGCCCAGGCCATCGACCGCGCCCACCGCATCGGCCAGGACAAGCCCGTCACGGTGTACCGGCTCGTGTCGGCCGGCACCATCGAGGAGAAGGTCGTCGCGCTCCAGGAGCGCAAGCGTGACCTGTTCGACCGTGTCGTCGACGAGGGCGGGTCGCTCTCCGGCGCGATCACCTCGGAGGACGTCCGCGACCTGCTCGGGCTCGACTGAGCCGCCCGGACGACGGGTCCGCTTGACCTCAAGCCCTGTTGAGCTCGCAGGATCGTCGAGTGGGTCCCCCTCGACGGCGTCGCCCGGTCGGCCGGGACACCCCTGTCGGCCCGCGCGACGCGCGGCATAGAGTGATCGGAGCCGAAAGGTCTCCAGAAAGGAACGACAAGTGGCTTACACGCTTCCCGAGCTCGACTACGACTACGCGGCTCTCGAGCCGCACATCAGCGCTCGCATCATGGAGCTGCACCACAGCAAGCACCACAAGGCCTACGTCGACGGCGCGAACGCCGCGGTCGCCAAGCTCGAGGAGCTGCGTGAGTCCGGTGACTACGCAGCCGTCAACGGCGTCGAGAAGAACCTCGCGTTCCATCTCGGCGGCCACACGAACCACTCGGTCTTCTGGAAGAACATGAGCCCCGACGGTGGCGGCCAGCCCGAGGGCGAGGTCCAGGCCGCGATCGACGAGTACTTCGGCGGCTTCGAGAAGTTCCAGGCGCACTTCAACGCCAACGCCAACGCCATCCAAGGCTCCGGCTGGTCGATCTGGGCGTGGGACACCATCGCCGGCCGGCCGCACATCATGCAGCTGTTCGACCAGCAGGGCAACATCCCGGTCGGCCAGATCCCGCTGCTGCAGCTCGACATGTGGGAGCACGCCTTCTACCTGCAGTACGAGAACGTCAAGGCCGACTACGTCAAGGCCTGGTGGAACGTCGTCAACTGGCAGGACGTCGCAGCTCGTCTCGAGCGCGCGAAGGCCACGACCGGCCTCATCATCCCGGCCTGACGTCCACGCACCTCGACCGGAGGGCGGTCACCCGACGTGGGTGGCCGCCCTCCGGTGTGTCCGGTGTCCGGTGTGCGCGGAGCCGAGGGCGCCGTTCAGGCGTCACGGTGCGCCGCGGCGCCGGCCGTGACGGCGAACGAGGACGGCACGGTGAACCCGTGCTCCGCGAACGCGTCCTCGACGGCCCTGCCGACCTCGTCGACGGCGTCGGCCCGCACGATGGCGATGCACGAGCCGCCGAAGCCGCCGCCGGTCATCCGGGCGCCCAGGGCGCCGTGCCGCCGCGCGGTGTCGGTGGCGACGTCGAGCTCGTCGCAGGAGATCTCGTAGTCGTCGCGCATCGAGGTGTGGGAGGCGTCGAAGAGCCGGCCGACCTCGTCGAGGTCCCCCGCGCGCAGGGCGGCCACGGCCCGCTCCACCCGGTCGATCTCGGTGACGACGTGCCGGACGCGTCGCCGCATATCGTCGGTGGGCAGCCGGTCGAGCGCCGCGTCGAGCCCGGACGCGGGCACCTCGCGCAGCGTGTCGACACCGAGGAGGCGGGCGGCCTCCTCGCACGCGTCCCGGCGCGCGGCGTACTGGCCGTCGACGAGCTCGTGGTGGGCCCGGGTGTCGGTGACGAGCAGCGCGTACCCGGACGAGGCGAGGTCGAAGGGCACCTGCTCGGTCTGCCACGACCGGCAGTCGAGCAGCAGGGCGCTCGCGTCGTCGCACAGCAGCGCGGCGGACTGGTCGAGCCCTCCGGTGGGGGCGCCCGCGATCTCGTTCTCGGCGCGGATGCAGGCCTGCGCCAGGCGCGCCCGGGCACCGGTGTCCTCGAGCAGCCCGAGCCCGCCGAGGTCGCTGACCGCGGCGCCGACCGAGCACTCGAGGGCCGCCGAGCTCGACAGCCCGGCACCGACCGGCACGACCGAGTCGATGACGACGTCGAGGCCCGGCACGTCGTGGCCCTCCTCGCGCAGCGCCCACAGCACACCCGCGACGTACGACGCCCAGCCGCCGGGCCGCTCGGGCGACACGTCCGCGAGCGCGACCTCGACCGGGGTGTCGCTCTGCAGGGAGCAGACCCTCAGGACGCCGTCGTCGCGCACGGCGGCCGCGGCGTACGTGCGCTGCGGCAGGGCGATGGGCAGGCACAGGCCGCCGTTGTAGTCGGTGTGCTCACCGATGAGGTTGACGCGGCCCGGCGCCGACCACACGCCCTGGGGCTCGCGGCCGTACCGGCCGACGAAGCGGGCACGGACGCCCTCGATCACCTCTTCCGGCTCTCTCGCGCTCACGGTGCCACCTCCCGCAGCCGGGCCGCGGCCCGCTCCGGCGCGACGTCGTTGACCCAGCCGCCGACTCCCGACTCGGACCCGGCGAGGTACTTGAGGCGTCCGGGACCGCGCAGCACCGACATGAGCTGCAGGTGCAGGCGCGAGGCGTCCCGGCCGACCTTGGCGGGAGCCTGCTGCCAGGCCGCGATGTACGGGAGGGTGACGGGCGAGCCGTCCTCGGCGACGTAGTACCGGTCGAGCCGGCCGAGCAGGTCGTGGTACACGGTGGCGAGCTCGTCGCGCTCGTCGTCGTCGAGGGCGGCGAGGTCGGGCACGTCGCGGTGCGGCGCGAGGTGCACCTCGACCGGCCACCGGGCCGCGAACGGCACGTACGCGGTCCAGTGCGTGCCCTCGATGACGACGCGGGAACCGTCGGCTCGCTCGGCGGCGAGCAGGTCCGCACCGAGCAGCCGACCGGTGCGCTCGAGGTGGCACTGCGCCGCGTCGAGCAGCTGACGCGTGCGGGCCGGGACGTACGGGTAGGCGTAGATCTGCCCGTGCGGGTGCGGGAGGGTGACGCCGATCTCGCGGCCGCGGTTCTCGAAGGCGAAGACGTGCTGCACCTCGGGCCGGGCCGCGAGCGCCTCGGTGCGCTGGGCCCACGTGTCGACGACCATCCGGACCCGCTCGACCGACAGGTCCTTGAAGGAGCTCTCGTGGTCGCTGGTGAAGCACACGACCTCGCAGCGTCCCACGGCGGGGCGGGTTCCGAAAAGGCCTGTGGGGTCGGGGAACTCGGCTCCCAGCGACTCGACGGCGTACGAGGGGAACCGGTTCTCGAAGACGACGACCTGGTAGTCCGACTCCGGGATCTCCGAGGGCGCGGTGCCGCGGCCGGTGGGGCAGAGCGGGCACTCGTCCTTCGGCGGCATGAAGGTGCGGTTCTGCCGGTGCGCCGCGACGGCGACCCAGTCGTCGACGAGCGCGTCGTGGCGGACCTCCCCGGACAGCACGCGCGGCTCGACCGGACGCAGGTCGCGGGCCGTGCGCTCGGGCGTACCCGGCTCGTCGACGTAGATGATCTCGCGACCGTCGGCCAGGGTGCGGGAGGTGAAGCGGTGGCTCATGAGGTGGCTTCCACGATCTCGAGGGAGCCCACGGCGTCTCCGAGGGCGGTGCGGGCACGCTCGCCCAGGGCGGCGTCGGTGACGAAGACGTCGACGTCGTCGAGCTCGGCGAAGGTGCTGAGGCCGACGGTGCCCCACTTCGAGGAGTCCGCGAGGACGCACACCGTGCGGGCCGAGCCGATGAGGGCCCGGTTCGTCTCGGACTCGACGAGGTTGGGCGTCGTCAGGCCGGCACGGTCGTCGACGCCGTGCGCCCCGAGGAACAGGACGTCGTAGTGCAGCGACCGCAGCGCCGACACGGCGACCGGGCCCACGAGCGCGTCGGAGGGGGTGCGCACGCCACCGGTGAGGACGACGGTCTGCCCCGGGGCCCCCGACTCGTGGAGCAGCTGCGCGACCGGCACCGAGTTGGTCACGACGGTCAGCTGCGGCACGTCCCTGACCGCGCGGGCCAGCTCGTAGGTCGTCGTGCCGGCGGAGATGCCGATGGCGCTGCCCGGGCCGACGAGCCGGGCGGCGTGCCGGCCGAGGGCCTGCTTCTGCGCGAGCTGCAGGTGGGACTTCGCCGAGAAGCCGGGCTCCTCGCTGGACCGGGTGCCCCCGACGGCGAGGGCGCCGCCGTGGACGCGCTCGAGCAGGCCGTCCCCGGCGAGACGCTCGATGTCGCGGCGGATGGTCATGTCGGAGACCCCGAGGCGCTCGACGAGGTCGGAGACCCGGACCGCGCCCTCGTCCTCGACGAGCCCGAGGATGACGGTCCGGCGTTGGCTGGCGAGCACGTTCAGTCCTCTCGTACGACGGCGACCGCTCCCGGCGCGAGCGTGACGAGGCCGTCCGTGCGCCGGTCGGCGACGAGGTCGTACCCCGTGACGCGCACCTCGTGCTCGGTGTCGTCGTGGTTGAGCAGGAACAGCCACGAGCTGTCCCCGTTCACGCGCCGCGTCGCCTCGACGCCGCGGGGGAGCCCCGCGACGGTCGGCGTGACGCCCGCCGCGGCGATGACGCCCTCGAGCAGGCCGCCCAGGGTCTCGTCGTCGGGCAGCGTGCTGAGGTACCAGGCGCCACCGGCGCCGACGTCGCGTCGCGTCACGGCCGGACGGCCGACGAGCGGGCCGGCGGCATACGTCGCCACGACCTCGGTGCCCTGGCCCGCGGTGACGTCCTCGCTCCACCACGTGCCCGTACCGCTCGAGAGCGCCACCGTCTCGGCCCGGTCGAGCGGGAAGAGCTCCTCGACGCGGACGCCGAGCAGGTCGCGGAAGGCACCCGGGTAGCCACCGAGGCGCACGTGGTCGTCCTCGTCGCTGATCCCGGAGAAGTAGGTCACGACGACCTGTGCCCCGCGCTCCGCGGCCGCGGCGACGGCGGCGGCCACGGCGTCGGACACCGTGTACAGCTGGGGGACGACGACGACGTCGTAGGGCGAGAGGTCGGTCGAGGGGTGGACGACGTCGGTGGTGACGCCGCGCGCGTGCAGCACCCGGTGGACCGCGTGCGCGGCCTCGAGCGGGTCGAGGTCGGCGGACGGCATGCAGGGGCCCTCCGCCGCCCAGATCGCCTGGAAGTCGTGCAGGACCGCCACCCGGGCCTCCACGCGGCTGCCGACGAGCTCGCCCAGCCGTCCGGCGATGCGGCCGAGCTGCTCGACCTCGCGGAACCGGGCGCTGTCCGGCCCCGCGTGCGGCACGACCGCGCTGTGGAACTTCTCGGCACCGGCGCGCGACTGGCGCCACTGGAACCAGCCGATGGTGTCCGCGCCACGCGCCACGTGGGCGACCGCGTCGCGGATCGTCTGGCCGGGAGCCTTGGCGTGGTTGACCGGCTGCCAGTTGACGGCGCTCGTCGAGTGCTCCATGAGCATCCAGGGGGCGCCGCCGGCGAGGCCGCGCGTCACGTCGCCGCTGAAGGCCAGCTCGGCGCGCGGGTGGGCCAGCGTGTCGACGATGTAGTGGTCGGTGCTGACGACGTCGACGGCGTCGGCCCACTGCGCGTAGTCGAGGTGGCGGAAGTGGGCCAGCGTCATGAAGTTCGTCGTGACGAGAACGCCGGGGGAGCGCTCCTCGAGCACGGCCCGCTCGGCGCGCATGAAGTCGAGCAGGGCGTCGGAGGAGAACCGCCGGTAGTCCAGCACGTGCGTCGGGTTGTTGAACGTCGTCGAGCGGCGGGGCGGCAGCACCTGCTCCCAGGCGGTGTAGCGCTGGCTCCAGAAGGCGGTGCCCCACGCGTCGTTGAGACGCTCGAGCGTGGTGTACCGACGCAGCAGCCACGAGCGGAAGTGGCGGGCGCACTCGTCGCAGTAGCAGGGCAGGTTGTGGCAGGCGTACTCGTTGGACACGTGCCACATCGCGAGGGCCGGGTGCTCGTGGTAGCGCGTGGCCAGCTGCCGCGTCAGGGCGAGGGCGTACTCGCGGTAGACGGGGGAGGTGGGGCACCACGCCTGGCGGCTGCCCGGCCACAGCGTGTGGCCGTCGACGTCGACGGGCAGGATCTCGGGGTGGGCGTGCGAGAGCCACGGTGGCGGCGTGGCCGTGGCGGTGGCGAGGTCGACGGCGATGCCGCCCGCGTGCAGCTTGTCCATGACGGTGTCGAGCCACTCGAACTCGTACTCGCCCTTGGCGGGCTCGAGCCAGGACCACGAGAAGACCCCGAGGCTGACGAACGAGACGCCGG
The DNA here is from genome assembly GCF_056755315.1 of Monashia sp. HAY1-2A. Classification (NCBI taxonomy): domain Bacteria; kingdom Bacillati; phylum Actinomycetota; class Actinomycetes; order Micrococcales; family Intrasporangiaceae; genus Intrasporangium; species Monashia sp. HAY1-2A. The sequence goes on along the minus strand of NZ_JBNDHY010000077.1, from coordinate 14,930 downwards.
CGCGGCGCATCAGCTCGACGTCCTCGTCCCAGACCGAGCGGGGCCACTGTTCGGGGTTGTAGTCACCGCCGAGGGCGAGGGTCTTCGTCGGCCAGGAGCGCATGGCGCCCAGCGTGGACCGCGGACCGGCGTGATGTCAACATTTTCCAACAGTCGGACCGGTTTGAGTCTGTCCGGTCGGCGAGCCGGCGTCCGCGCGGGCCGTGTCCGTTCGCGGCGGCGTGCTCTCGGGAAGACGACTCTCCCCCAAGCGGCGCGGGCGGGCAAAGGTTCCATCACGATCTGCGACGGGGTTGTCCGGTCCTCTTGACAGAAGTGTCCGACCTGAGGATTCTCTGTTTGTTGTTGGCTGGTTTTGAGCGACTGTGTTCGTTCTCGGCCCCGGCCACTCCACATCCGGTACAGCGTCAAAGGAGACCGCAATGACCCGCCCGAGCACCGAGGCCGAGTACCTCGCTCGCATGGTTCCCCCCTCCGTTCGCGGCATCGACCGTCGGACCCTCCTGCGCGGCGCCGTCGGCGTCGGTGCCCTCCTGGGCGCCGGTGGCCTCGCGGCCTGCGGCAGCAACTCGGGCTCGGCCGGCGTCCCCACGGGTGCCGTGACCGGAACGGTGACCGTCGGCTCGAACCAGTCGGACGCCGTGCCGAAGGCGGCCGTGCAGGCCTACATGGACGCCTTCTCCAAGGCGAACCCCGGCACGACCGTCAAGATCAACACCGTCGACCACAACTCCTTCCAGGAGAACATCAACAACTACCTCCAGGGCTCGCCCGACGACGTCTTCACCTGGTTCGCCGGCTACCGCATGCAGTTCTTCGCCGAGAAGGGCCTCGTCGGCGACATCTCCGATGTCTGGAAGAACATCACCGGCATGAGCGACGCGCTGAAGAAGGCCTCGACCGGCGCGGACGGCAAGCAGTACTTCGTGCCGATCACCAACTACCCGTGGGCCGTCTTCTACCGGAAGAGCCTCTGGCAGCAGCGGGGCTACGAGGTGCCGAAGACGCTCGACGACCTCAAGACGCTCGGCGCCCAGATGCAGAAGGACGGCATCGCCCCGATCGCCTTCGGCGACAAGGACGGCTGGCCCGCCATGGGCACCTTCGACCAGCTCAACCTGCGCGTCAACGGCTACGACTTCCACGTCAGCCTGATGGCCGGCAAGGAGTCGTGGACCGACCCCAAGGTCAAGAAGGTCTTCGACACCTGGGCCGGGATCCTCCCGCTGCACCAGGCCGACTCCCTCGGCCGCACGTGGCAGGAGGCGGCGCAGTCGCTCCAGCAGAAGAAGTCCGGCATGTACGTCCTCGGCTCGTTCGTCGCGCAGCAGTTCGGCAAGGGCGCCGAGCAGGACGACCTCGACTTCTTCACCTTCCCCGAGATCGACTCGACCGTCGGCACCGACGCCATCGAGGCGCCGATCGACGGCTACATGATGAGCGCCCGCCCCAAGAACGAGGGCGCCGCCAAGAAGCTGCTCCAGTACATCTCGCAGCCCGAGGCCCAGCTGCTCGCCCTCAAGGCCGACCCCAGCGTCATCGCCACCAACGACAAGGCGGACACGAGCGGCTACACGGCGCTGCAGAAGAAGTCGAAGGAGTACGTCCAGTCGGCCAAGTCCATCGCGCAGTTCATGGACCGCGACACCCGCCCGGACTTCGCCTCGACGGTCATGATCCCGGCCATCCAGACCTTCCTGAAGAACCCGAAGGACATCGACGGCCTCTGCAACAGCATCCAGGCCCAGAAGAAGAGCATCTTCGGCTCCTGACGGGGCGGTCACCATGGCGAGCAACCGCAGGTACAAGGGCATCGACCAGCTCTCGGCGCGCGACCGGGTCGTCGTCGCGCTGATGGTGGCCGTGCCGACCCTCCTCGTCCTCTGGCTCGTCTGGATCCCGGCGATCGGCTCGGTCCTGCTCTCGTTCACCAACTGGGACGGGATCGGGCCGCTCTCCGGCATCAAGTCGGTCGGGCTCCAGAACTACCGCGACATCACGACGATCTACCCACCGTTCTGGCCGGCCATCCAGCACAACCTCATCTGGCTGGCCGTGATGTTCCTCGTCGCGACACCGCTCGGGGTGCTCTTCGCGGTCCTCGTCGACCGGGGCGTGACGGGCACCCGCTTCTACCAGACGAGCATCTACCTGCCGGTCGTGCTGTCCCTGGCCCTCATCGGCTTCATCTGGCAGCTCATCTACTCGCGGGACCAGGGCCTGCTCAACGCGATCACGGGCGGCACCACCGACTGGTACGGCGACCCGGACGTCAACCTCTGGGCAGCACTCGTCGCCGCCACCTGGCGGCACTCCGGCTACATCATGCTGCTCTACCTGGCCGGCCTCAAGGGCGTCGACCCGTCGCTGCGGGAGGCCGCCCGGATCGACGGCGCGAGCGAGACGACGACCTTCTTCCGGGTGGTCTTCCCGGTGATGCGGCCGATCAACATCATCGTGCTCGTCGTCACCGTCATCGAGTCGCTCCGCGCCTTCGACCTCGTCTGGGTCATCAACAAGGGGCGCAACGGGCTCGAGCTCATCTCGACACTCGTGACGCAGAACGTCGTCGGCGAGGCGAGCCGCATCGGCTTCGGCTCGGCGCTCGCGACGATCATGCTCGCGATCTCCAGCGTGCTCGTCTTCGTCTACCTGCGCATCGCCATGAAGGAGGACTGACATGTCCCTCACCGCCGACCCGGTGCAGGAGCGCACCCAGGTCCTGCTCCACCCGCGCGAGGGGGGACCGCAGTCCGGGCGCCGCTGGTTCCTGCCGCTGGTCCTGACCCTCGTGTCGCTGATCTGGCTCTTCCCCCTGCTCCTCGCGCTCGTCAACTCCTTCCGCGACTACGCGTTCACGGCCAAGCACGGCTACATCTCGTGGGGCGGCTTCACCCTCGACAACTACAGGAACGCCTGGGAGCAGGGCGACTTCGGCCTGCACTTCTGGAACTCGTTCATCATCACGGTGCCGGCCGTGCTGTTGACGCTGTTCCTGTCGGCGTGCGTCGCGTTCGTCGTCGCGCGGTTCTCGTGGAAGGTCAACCTCGCCCTCCTCGGCTTCTTCATGGCCGCGAACCTGCTGCCGCCGCAGGCGCTGCTCATCCCCGTCTACCGGATGTTCCGCGCCATCGAGGTGCCCTTCTGGTTCAGCGAGTCGGGCACGCTGCTCGACAGCTTCCAGGGCCTCGTCCTCGTCAACGTCGCGTTCCAGACCGGGTTCTGCGCCTTCGTCCTCAGCAACTACATGAAGGCGCTGCCCAAGGAGCTCTACGAGTCGGCCGTCATCGACGGCGCGAGCGTGACCCGCCAGTTCTTCCAGATCACGCTGCCGCTGTGCCGCCCGGCCCTGGCCGCGCTCGCGGTGCTGCAGACGACGTGGATCTACAACGAGTTCTTCTGGGCCACCGTCCTGCTCCAGCAGGGCGACAAGTACCCGGTGACGAGCTCGCTCAACAACCTGCGCGGCCAGTTCTTCACCGACAACAACCTCGTCGCCGCTGGATCGATGATCATCGCGATCCCTACGCTGGTGATCTTCTTCGTGCTCCAACGACACTTCGTGGCGGGCCTGACGCTCGGCGCGACCAAGGGATGACGTGACCGACCCCACCCACCCGACCCACCCGACCGACGGGTCCGAGCCGTCCACCGTCTCTCCCGTCTTCGTCGAGGCCGCCGGGACCGCGCTCGTCCTCGAGCCGCAGCCCGGCGGCGCGGGGCTTCCCGAGGTCGTCCACTGGGGCCCCGCCCTCGACGGCGGCGCCGGCACGTACGCGGCCCTGGCCCGGCTCACGACCGCGCCGGCCCCACCGAGCGCGCTCGACGAGCCGTGGCCGCTGACCATCCTGCCGGGCGAGGCGGACGGGTGGTCGGGCACGCCCGGCTGGGCCGGTCACCGTGGCGGCGCATCGGGCGCCCTGCGGTGGGCCGAGGTCACCTGCACGACCGAGGGCACGACGCTCGTCACGCGCGCGAGCGCGCGCGACGGCGTGCGCCTGGAGCTGCGCCACTCCCTCGACGAGCACGGGGTGCTCCGCGTCGACGCGTCGGTGACGAACACCGCTGATGCCGACGTCCCGCTCGACGTGGCGGCGCTGCGCGCCATCCTCCCGCTGCCCGTGCGCGCCGACGAGGTGCTCGACCTCACCGGACGCTGGTGCCGCGAGCGTTCGCCGCAGCGCAGCAGGCTCGACCACGGCACCCACCTGCGCGCGTCGCGGCGGGGCCGCACCGGCCATGACGCCACGCTGCTGCTCATCGCCGGCACGCGCGGGTTCGACTGGGGCACAGGCGAGGTCTGGGCCGTCCACACCGCGTGGAGTGGCAACCACGAGCACCTCGTCGAGGCACTCCCGGAGGGCGCCGGCCGTCACCACGCCGTGCTCGGCGGCGGCGAGCTGCTCGCGCCGGGCGAGGTGCGACTCGCGCCGGGGGAGTCGTACGCCGCCCCCACCGTCGTCTTCCTCCACTCGACCGACGGCCTCGACGCCCTCTCGCGGCGCCTGCACCGCAGCCTGCGGGCCCGCGCGGGGCACCCCTCGCGCCCGCGACCCGTCGTGCTCAACACGTGGGAGGCGGTCTACATGGAGACCGACCTCGACCACCTCAAGGCGCTCGCCGACACGGCCGCCCGCATCGGCGTCGAGCGCTTCGTGCTCGACGATGGGTGGTTCGGCGGACGACGTACCGACAAGGTCGGGCTCGGCGACTGGGTCGTGTCCGACGAGGTGTGGCCCGACGGCCTCTCGCCGCTCGTCGACCACGTGAAGGGACTCGGACTCGAGTTCGGGCTGTGGTTCGAGCCGGAGATGGTCAACGAGGACAGCGACCTCGTGCGCGCGCACCCCGACTGGGTGCTGCGCCCGGCCGACGGTTCCCCGCGCGAGTGGCGCTTCCAGCAGCTCATCGACCTGACGAACGACGAGGCCCGCGCCCAGCTGCTCGAGCGGATCAGCAGCCTCGTCGCCGAGTACGGCATCGCCTACATCAAGTGGGACCACAACCGCGACCTCCACGAGGCGGTCCACACCGTCGAGGTCGCCGGCCGTCGCGTCGTCGACGCGCCCGCCGTCCACGCCCACACGCTCGCGTTCTACAGCCTGCTCGACGACCTCCGGGCCCGGCACCCCGAGCTCGAGATCGAGTCGTGCAGCAGCGGTGGGGCGCGCGTCGACCTCGAGGTGCTCGACCACACCGACCGCATCTGGACCAGCGACTGCAACGACGCGCTCGAACGGGCGAACATCCAGCGGTGGACCAGCCTGCTCGTGCCCGCCGAGCTCATGGGCACGCACGTCGGCCCTGGCACCGCCCACACGACGCACCGCACCGTCGACCTCGGCTTCCGCACCCTCATGGCGCTCCAGGGCCACGCCGGGCTCGAGTGGGACATCACGACGTGCTCCGACGGCGAGCTCGAGGCCCTGACGGCGTGGACGGCCCTGGCCCGGGAGCTGCGGCCACTGCTGCACACCGGTGACCTCGTGCGGTCCGAGAGCCCCGACGGCACCGTGCTCGTCACGGGCACCGTCGACGCCGACCGCGGCCACGGCGTCTACACCGTCGCGCGCCTCGTGACCGGCCGCGACGCCGCCACCGGGCCACTGCCGCTGCCCGGCCTCGACCCGGCCCGCACGTACACCCTCCGGGTCCGCCCCGAGGCAGGCCTGCCGGCCGTCGTGCAGCTCGTCCCGCCGGCGTGGTGGGAGCCGGCGCTCGGCGACGAGGGGATCCTCGTGCCGGGGGCCGTGCTCACGACGGTGGGCCTGCCGGTCCCGGTCCTCGGACCGGCCCAGGGCTACCTCGTCGAGGTGACCGCGACCGCCTGAGCCTCACGCCCTCCGGCACTCGCGGCACGTGCCGAGGAGGGCGGCATGGCTCGTGTCGAGCTCGAAGCCGAGATCCGCCTCGAGGCGGCGGGCGACGTCGTCGAGGACGCCGGGCGGCACGTCGAGGACGCGTCCGCACGCGTGGCACTGGACGTGGGCGTGGGCGTGGCGTCCGGGTGCGTCGTCGACCGCGGCGCCGGCGTCCGGCACCTCGGGCCCCGCCGCGAGGTGGTAGACCGTCGCCGACCCGCCGAGGTGCACGTGCGAGAGCGCGCCGAGCTCGGTGAGCGACGTCAGCGTCCGGTACACGGTGGCCCGGTGCACGGCCGGCTCGAGGTCGGCCACGCGCGACCCGATCTGGTCGGCGGTGAGGTGCTCACCCCTGGCGTCCGCCGCGTCGACGATCGCCAGCACCGCCCGCCGGGCCGGCGTGACGCGTTCGCCCGCGCCGCGCAGACGGGCGACGGCGTCGGCCACACGCTGCGCCGGCTGCGCCGGCCGCACCTCGTGCGTCGGCGAGCTCGGATCGGTCCCGGTCACGCCCTCATCATCCCGCCTCCGCGGACGGGTGGCAGACTGCCCCCCGTGCGTGCCCTCACGAAGCTGTCCGCCGGCCCCGGCCTCGAGCTCGTCGACCGCCCCGAGCCGGTCTGCGGGCCCGCCGACGTCAAGATCCGCGTGCTGCGTGCGGGCATCTGCGGCACCGACCTGCACCTGGCCGGCTGGGACGACTGGGCCGAGTCGACCGTCCGGCCGCCGCTCGTCATCGGCCACGAGTTCTACGGCGAGGTCGTCGAGATCGGCGCCGACGTCGAGCACATCGCCGTCGGTGACCGGGCGTCCGGCGAGGGCCACATCGTCTGCGGGGTGTGCCGCAACTGCCGCGCCGGCCGCCGCCACCTGTGCATCCGCACCCAGGGCATCGGCGTCAACCGGGACGGCGCGTTCGCCGACGTCGTCGTGCTGCCGGCGAGCAACGTGTGGGTGCAGCCCGCCGACCTCGACCCCGACCTCGGCGCCGTGTTCGACCCCCTCGGCAACGCGACGCACACCGCGCTCCAGTGGCCGATGGTCGGCGAGGACGTCGTCATCACCGGAGCGGGCCCGATCGGCGTCATGGCGGCCGCCATCGCCCGGCACGCCGGGGCGCGGTACGTCGTCGTGTCCGACGCGAGCGACTACCGCCTCGCGCTCGCGGAGCGCGCCGGGGCCGACCTGACCATCAACGTCACCCGCGAGTCGCTCGCCGACGCCCAGCACCACCTCGGCATGAAGGAGGGCTTCGACATCGGCCTCGAGATGTCCGGGGCCGCGCCGGCCGTCAGCGACCTCATCGCCAACATGAACCACGGCGGACGCATCGCGCTGCTCGGTCTCCCGCACCAGGGCTACGAGCTCGACTGGGGCAAGGTCATCACCCACATGCTGACCCTCAAGGGCATCTACGGGCGCGAGATGTACGACACGTGGTACGCGATGTCGCAGATGATCGCGACGTCCGAGCGGTTCCGGGCAGCCGTCGCCCAGGTCATCACGCACCGGTTCCCGGCCGAGCGCTGGGAGGAGGCCTTCGACACGGCGCGCTCCGGCCAGTGCGGCAAGGTCGTCCTCGACTGGTCATGACCCAGCCGAGCCGGCCGCGTCCGCTCGTCCTGCTCCACGGCGTCGGGCAGTCGCCGATCGCCTGGCAGGACTTCGTGTCGGCCTTCGGCGCCGGCCGGCCGATGACGGCCCCGTGGATGCGCGGCCTGCGCCCCAGGGACCCCGTCGGTTTCGACCTCGACGCCGCCGCCTCGGGTGTCGCCGACGAGCTGGAGCTGCAGGGCGTCCGCCGGGCCGACTTCCTCGGGGTGTCGGTCGGCGCGAGCGTCGCGCTGCGCCTCGCCGTCGAGCGGCCCGAGCTCGTCGGGCGCCTCGTCGTCGCCGGGGCGCTCGTGCGGCCCTCGCGGCGTGCCCTGCTGCTGCAGAGGCTCGCGATGCGTCTGGTGCCGGAGTCCAGGCTCGTCGACGCCGGGGTGTCGCGGCCCCGCATGCTCGCCGTCCTCGACGCCCTCCGTGAGTTCGACGGCACCGACGCGCTGCGACGCGTCGAGGCCCCGACGCTCGTCGTGGCCGGGTCGCGCGACCGCGCCGGCACCGAGGCCGGCCGGCGTCTTGCTGCCGAGGTGCCCGGGGCGCGGCTGCACGTCGTCGCCGGGGCGGGCGCGTCGCTCAACACCCAGTCGGCCCGCGAGCTCGCCGAGCTGACCCACGAGTTCCTCGACACTCCCTGAGACCCGCGCCTGCCCCGCCGGGCACCGCACTCAGTGGGTCCGGGCGGCGGGGTCGAGGGCGTCGAGGCCTTCCCGGACCGTCCGGAGGAACGCCGACTGCGCCGGATGGTCGGCGGCCATGTCTGCCAGGAAGTCGACCTGGTCGCGCACCTGGCGCAGCTGCTCCTCGCTGCCGATGAGGGCGGCGCGCCCGTAGCGGTCGAGGGCCTTGGCCGCCTTGGACCGGGCCGGCTCCGCGGACCACAGGGCCGAGAGCGCGACGAGGTCACCGACGACGGCCACCGTCCAGAACGTCGGCGAGCGGCGTGACTCCTCGTCCGCCACCTCGAGCGCATCGTGGAGCAGCCCCCGCGCGGTGCCGGCGTCGACGGGCGCCCGCTCGGGCACCGGGTGCCACACCAGGGCCAGCTCGGCAGCGAGCCAGTTGGCGAGCGCGCCGTGGCTGCGCCGGTCCCGCGCACCGGCGGCCTCGTACGCGCGCCGGTACCAGTCGGCGGCGTCGACGAGCGCGCCCTGAGCCCGGGTCCAGTCGTCCGGGGCGGCGGCGGCCGCACACCGTGCCGGACACGTGACGAGGGCGAGGCGCTTGTAGGCGCTCGCGACCCGCCAGAGCCGGTCGATGCTCGGCGTGGCCGCGATGTCCGACGCGGCCAGGACGGTCGCCGTCGGCCCCGAACCGAGGACGACCGAGCCCGGGTCGTCGATGAGGCGGCGCAGCGTGGCGATCGAGGACTCGATCGTCGCGACGGCCTTCTCGGTGGCCTCGGGGCCGAGCAGGGTCGGCGAGCCGGACCCGCCCGGGGCAGCGGAGCCGTGGACGGCGTCGGTCGCGGCGGTGCGCACGGTCTGGTCGATCCACACCTCGAAGTCGCGCACCGTCAGGGCCGTCCCGCCGGCGGCGAGCGTGCGACGGAAGTAGTCGCGGGCGAGGTCGAAGTTGCCGAACTTGTTGTAGGTGCGGGCGATGAGCACCTGGAGCGAGGCGTCGGACAGGTCGCACGCGTCGAGGCGGTCGACGAGCGTGCGCAGCCGGCGCAGCCCGTAGTTCGTGTCGCGGCTGACGTCGACCGACTGGCCGAGGTTCTCGATCTCGACGCGGGCCTGCTCGGTGCTGGCCAGGCTGCGTGTCGCTCCGGTCGTCAGCTCGACGCCCTCGCGGACGAGGCGGTAGTCCGGGTCGCCGTAGCACTGGTAGGCGCCCCACGTGTTGACGTCGGGGTGCTGGCTCCACGTCTCCGCGCGGGCCCGGGTCACGGCGTCGCCGAACGTCTCGCCGGCGAGGATGGCGTCGTAGAACGTCGTCGCGAAGGTCGCTGCGGCCTCGTCGTCGACGGCCCAGCCGCACGCGACGACGACCCGCACACCGATGTCGATGAGCTCGGTCGCGATGCTCGCGGCGAGCCGGTGGTAGCGGCCCCCGAGCGTCGGCGCGACGGCGCCGCTCTCGGGCACCGCACCGAGGTGGCAGCAGTTGACGAAGACGAGCTCGGGCACCTGTCGCAGCTGCCCGATCTCGCCGGCCGTGAGGAACATGCCACCACCGAGGACCATGCCGGTGACCTTCGTCGGCTCGGACGCGCCGTCGCCCGTGCCGGGCACGGGCCACTCGAAGACGCCGTGCCCGGCCAGGTGGACGATGCGGTAGGCGCCGTCGAACAGGCCCTGCACGACCTGGGCACCCGACGCCGCAATGAGGGGGTCACACTCGAACCCCTTGCCCTGCAACGTGGTTGCGATGGCCCGTGCCTCCGACTGCGCAGCGGGCAGCGGCCCGAGGCCGCTCTCGGTGTCGCCGACGACCAGCGCCCGGCCGATCGTGGCGGACAGCACGTGGCTGCGCATCGAGGTGCCTTCGAGCTGTCGCACGAGCCCGCGGCGGACCCCGAGGGGTGGGCGCCGCTCGCCGTCGCCGGACCGGTCGGCCCCGCGGTCGTCGAGCAGCTCCCACGGGAAGTGGGCCGAGCCGGGGTCGACGACGAGGACGACGTTGTCGGTGTCGGGTGCCTGCGCCTTGAGGTCGTTGGGGAAGAGGAGCTCGAAGAGCGTGTGCGCCGAGACCGCGTCGGGCGCCGGCGTGTCGACGAGCGACTCGACGAGCCGGTCGACGAGCACCCGCTGCGTGCCCACGGTCCGGGTCGGCGTGCCGGCTCGGCCGAGCGACGTCTCGAAGGACAGCGACCCGTCCGACTCGCCCCGGACGCGGACCTGCTGCCACCACCCGTCACGCTCGCTGAAGACGAGCCGACGCTGCCGCCCGGGCAGCTCGCGCAGCCGCGGGTCGAGCTCGAAGCAGTCGGCCAGCTCACCCGTCGACATCGAGGCCTCGACCGCGTCCAGCGCCTGGAGGGCCCGGTCCTGCCACAGCTCGATGAGCTCGACGTCGCAGATGTGCACGCCCATGCCCGTGTCGGCGAGCCGGTCGTTGGCCCGCTGGATGCCGGTGAGCAGCGCCTGGACGCTGTCACGCACCGCGAGGCCGCCGGCGCCCGTCGCGATCAGCAGGCTCGACAGCCGCATCTGCAGCACGCCCGACGTCCGACGAGCAGCCTTGCGGGGCCGGGCGATCGACAGGTGACCCAGGGCTGCGGTCAGCGCCGCGTGAGCGACGGCCCGGGCCAGCGCCGCCGCACTCAGCTGCCCGATCGGGCCGAGGCCGGCGACGACCGCACCGGGCGGTGTCGACCACTTGTCGGGGTCGGTGAAGACCTGGCAGGTCTCGAGCGCACCGGGATAGATGCCGAGCATGGCTGCGCGCGCGAGACGCCCGTCGAGCAGCTGGTCGAGCGCGGCCTCGCCACCGACGAGCGTGCTGCCAGCGTAGTGGCCGACGAGGAGGTGGTTGCGGGCGAAGCGCAGGTCGCCGTGCGCGACGTGGACGAGCGGCCGCGGTCGGGGGTCGGGCGGGACGGAGGTGGGCGGTGCCGGGGTCGTGGAGGTGACGGGAGCGGTCGTCGGCAGCGTCGCGGGGACCCCCTGCGGCGTCGGGGCGGGCCCGTCGAGCGGGGGCACGGCCTCACCCCGCCGGAGAGAGGAAGGCGGCGTCGAGGCGGGCGCCGCGTCCCTCGAGCTGCGGCACCTGCGGGTACAGGCCGCGCAGCCCGGTCAGGGTGCGGCGGTGCACGTCGCGGTAGGACGACGTCGGGCTCTCGCGCAGCGCCCGGACGAGGTAGTACGTGAAGGCGCCGTTGTACGAGCTGCCGATCCGCGCGTCCGCCGACGTCTGCGTGTCGCGGCAGCCGCTGACGAGCGTCTCGACGATGTCCACCTCGTGCACGTCGCCGTCCCGTCGACGGCGGGAGCGCCGCGGCGTGCCGGTGTGGGCCCCGCCGCGCTCCTCGTCGCCGGGGTTGGGCAGGAACCGCTCGACGACCTCCGGCTGCGCCAGCCCGGGCGGCGGCAGGGGCTCGCGGGTGTTCGTGCCGGAGTGGCAGCAGTCCATGACGACGGTGAGGCTGGCGGCCGGGTCGAGTCGGTCGAACGTCGCGCGCAGCCAGTCGTCGGTGAGGGGGTCGTCCCAGTCGAGGTCGTGGGGGCACAGGATCTCGTCGCGGCCGTCGGACTCGTCGCCGCTCGTGTCGGGAACGTTGGAGCCGTGCCCCGAGTAGTGGAGGTAGAGGACGTCGCCGGGGACGGCGCCGTCGACGAGACCGGCGATCGCCTCCTGCATCGCGGCCTTCGTGGCCTTGGCGTCGGTGAGCAGCGTGAGGGACTCGTCCGGGACGTCGTAGAGGTCGCGCAGGACGCCGGCGACGAGCTCGACGTCGTTGACGCATCCGCGGAGGTCGGCCCCCGGGATCGCATAGTGGTCGATGCCGATGAGCAGGGCGCGCCGGGCCATGTCGAGCTCCTTCCGCCGAGCGCACGGGGCAGGGTGGGGCCCCACCTCCCAGAGTCCTCCTGTCGAGGCCCTGATACATCCGGTTCGCCCGAGTCCGCACCGCGCCCTGTCCGGCGCCCTGTCCGGCGCCCTGTCCGGTGCCCGCGGGTCAGCAGAGGTTGATGCCGCCGGCGTCGAGCAGCTTTGCGGCCGTGGCGTCGTCGGCCACGACGGGCACGAGCCAGTCGTCGCCCGAGATCGACTTGACCCCGGTCCTGCACCGGAAGGTGCTGACGGTCCGGTCGAGGTCGACGGCCTTGTCGTAGAACGTCGCCCCGACGTGCCGGCCGTCTGCGCTGGTGCAGGCGACCTCGTGCTCGTCGACGGACCCCGTGGCGTCGGACCCGGGCGGGCACACCACCTGGGCCACCGTGATCCACGTCGGGTGCGCGCTCGCCACCTGCTTCGTCGCGCTCGGGCCGCCGTCGCCGCAGGCGGCGAGGGCGAGAACGGTCGCTGCGGTGGCGCAGCTGAGGGCGAGTCGTCGGTGCACGGAAGGTCCTGGCGTCCGGGTGGGAGGGCATCGTTCGCGCGGCCTCGTGGGCAGCGCAAACCCCGCCACTGTAGTGCCGCAACGGGCTTCGCGCCGAGCCGAGCCCGTCCGGCACCGCCCGGTGAGCGTGCCGGAGTGGCACAGTCGACGCATGGGACGTCTCGTCTACACGGCCATCTGCTCGCTCGACGGCTACGTCGCCGACGCGTCCGGTGCGTTCGACTGGGCGGCGCCCGATGCCGAGGTGCACGCCTTCGTCAACGAGCTCGAGCGCGGCATCGGCACCTACCTGTGCGGTCGCCGGCTCTACGAGGTGATGCGGTACTGGGACACGGCACCGACCGCCGACCCCGAGGGGTCGGTCGAGGACGCCTACGCGCTGGTGTGGCAGGCCGCCGACAAGGTCGTCTACTCGACGACGCTGGGAGCCGTCACCGCGGCGCGGACGCGCCTCGAGCGGTCGTTCGACCCGCCGGCCGTCCGGGCCTGGGTGCGGCGGCAGCCGCGCGACGTCAGCGTCGGCGGGCCGACGCTCGCGGCCCGGGCGCTGCGAGCCGGCGTCGTCGACGAGCTGGCCGTGCTCCGCGTGCCGCACGTCGTCGGAGGAGGGACGCCGTTCCTGCCGACCGGGGTCTGGATCGAGCTGCGGCTCACCGACGCCCGCACCTTCGGCGGCGGGACGACGTACGCGCGGTACGACCTGCGTTGAGGCCGCGGGGGCCGTCGTCAGAGGCCGCGGGGGCCGTCGTCAGCGGGCCGACCAGCCGCGCCACACGGTGACGTGGACCGCGACGTACGGCCCGGCGGGCATCCGTTCGGCGTACTGGGGGTAGCGGGACACCAGCGCGTCGCGCCCCTCGCCCACGGCGGCGTCGTCGCCCTCGAGGACGCGCGCCGTGCCGTCGGCTCGCACCCACCACAGGCTCGTCCAGTCCTCCTCGTAGTGGTCGACGAGGAGGCTGACGCGCGGGTGCGCCGCGATGTTCGCCAGGCGCCGGAGCGCGCGCGTCGACTTCGGCTTGTCGTCGACGGCCGACCACACGACGTCACCGACGACGGCGAAGACGACGGGCACGAGGTGTGGCGCGCCGTCCGGTCCGGTCGTCGCGAGGCGCGCGACCCGCGCCGTGGCGAAGCGCTCCCTGGCCTCGTCCGCGTCCACCCGCCCACGCTAGCCCGGCCGTGCGGCAATACGCTGAGGGACGCCACCGCCCGCCGACGCGCGAAGGACGACCATGTACGGATCGGTCAAGGACGAGATCGCAGCAACCCTGCACGAGATCGAGGACGCCGGCCTCTACAAGAACGAGCGCGAGCTGACCTCGCCCCAGTCGGCCCACGTGACGACCCTCAAGGCCGAGGCGCTCAACTTCTGCGCCAACAACTACCTCGGTCTGGCCGACGACCCGGCGATCGTGGGCGCCGCCCAGGCAGCCCTCGACCAGTGGGGGTTCGGCATGGCGTCGGTGCGGTTCATCTGCGGCACGCAGACGCTGCACACCGACCTCGAGCGCACCATCAGCGAGTTCCTCGGCACCGAGGCGACGATCCTCTACTCGTCGTGCTTCGACGCCAACGGCGGCGTCTTCGAGGTGCTCTTCGGCGCCGAGGACGCCATCATCAGCGACGAGCTCAACCACGCGTCGATCATCGACGGCGTCCGCCTGTCGAAGGCCATGCGCTACCGCTACCGGAACGCCGACATGACCGACCTGCGTGCACAGCTCGAGGCGGCGGCCGCGGCGGGCGCCCGGCGCACCGTCGTCGTCACCGACGGCGTCTTCTCGATGGACGGCTCGTACGCGCCCCTCGACGAGATCTGCGACCTCGCCGACGAGTTCGGTGCGCTCGTGTTCGTCGACGACTCGCACGCCGTCGGCTTCGTCGGGGACGGCGGTCGCGGCACGCCCGAGCTGTTCGGCGTGCAGGACCGCGTCGACATCCTCACCGGGACCCTCGGCAAGGCGCTCGGCGGTGCCTCCGGCGGCTACGTCTCGAGCCACCGCGAGATCGTCGACCTGCTGCGTCAGCGGTCGCGGCCCTACCTCTTCTCCAACTCGGTCGCCCCGGCCGTGGCTGCCGGCTCGATGGCCGCGCTCGAGCTCGTCGCCGGCTCGGCCGAGAAGCGCGAGGTGCTGCGCCGCAACACCGAGCTGTTCCACTCGCTCATGACCGACGCGGGCTTCGAGCTGCTGCCCGGCACGCATCCCATCCGCCCGGTCATGTTCCCGGGCGAGGACGGCGCCCGCCGGGCCGCCCAGGTCGCCGACCACATGCTCGGCGACGGCGTCTACGTCATCGCGTTCTCCTACCCGGTGGTGCCCCGGGGCAAGGCGCGCATCCGCGTCCAGCTCTCGGCGGCGCACTCCGAGGACGACGTCCGCGCGTGCGTCGACGCCTTCACCCGGGCCCGCGACGCCTGTCTCTTATACACATCTGACGCTGCCGACGACGGA
>NZ_JBNDHY010000076.1:0-21901 GCF_056755315.1 Monashia sp. HAY1-2A | reverse complement strand
CCACCACGCGACCCACCCCCGCTCGCGAGCGGGGGTGGGTCGCGCGTCACCCCTCGGGGCGCAGGTGCCCCGGCAGCGCGAGCCAGTAGTCGAGGATGCCGCGCGCCACGGCGTCGGTGCCCGGACGCGTCGCCGTCACCGGCACGCCCGACGCCGCGGCCTCCTCCAGGGGGGCCACGACGTGGGCGGGCAGCGCGTCGGAGAGCGCGGTGAGCAGGTCGAGACGCCCGCGCATCCCCAGGGCGTAGACGAGGCTGCGCAGGTGGTCGCTGTCGTCGTGGCCCGAGCCGGTGGCGACGAGCTCTGCGGCGCGGAGGGCGAGGGACCGCTCGCGCGCCTCCCGCTGCGGCGAAGGCGGCTCCACGGTGTTGCCGACGACGAACCCGGCCGTCGCGGCGACGTCGCTCGGGACCGGGGTGTCGGTGGCGACGTCGCCGCGGCCCGTCCCGCCTGTCGCCAGCCGCTCGTACAGGTCGAGGTCCTCCGGCTGCCCCACCCACGACAGGATCGTCAGGCTCTCGTGCACCGCCACGAGGTCGCCGTCCTCGAGAGCGCCCGCGAGCGCCCGTGCCAGCACCCGTCCGACGGCCCGGGCCTGCGGCGAGATCATGAGGATGCCGAGGGCCGAGCCGCGCTCCCCCTCGTCCGTGGACCCCAGGGCGGTCTCGAGCAGCCGGTCGAGCACCGGCTCGTCCATCGACTCGCGTCCGCCCTGCTCCTCCAGCTCGGCCCGGATCTGCTTGTTGGCGATCCGCACGGCCTCGGCGCTGATGGCCCGGCCGTCGCGGATGATCGAGGCCGCGACCCGGCGGTCCTCGGCGGTGAGGACCGTCGCCAGCCGGGGCCCGCCGATGCCGAGGGCCCGCACGAGGTTGGCCGCGCCGCGCTGGACCCGGTAGGGCAGGTCGCCGTCGCGCAGGTGGCGCACCGCGAGGCGCGCGGCCTCCAGCCGGACGTCGGGGTGCAGGCGGCGGCCCCGGACGAGCGTCGTCAGCACGATGAGGCAGGCGCGCAGGACGCTCGGGTTGGTCGGCTCGCGGAGCTGGTCGAGGACCACCGACACCGCCTCGGGGTGGTCGGTGTGGTGCAGCATGCCGAGCGGGTCGTTGTAGAACTGCGCGTCCGGCCGGGCCGTCACCTCGGCTGCCATGGCCGCGACGACCGGGCCGCTGCGGGCGTGACCGACGAGGCGGGCGAGCGCCTCCGACCGCTCGGCGTACCCGAGACCGAGGGCGAGGCTGGTCTCCTCGAGGAGCCGGCGCAGCAGGGCCTCCCAGTCGCCGGCGCGCACGAGCGGCCGGCCGATCCGGCCGAGCGCGTCGGTGAGCAGGTCCCAGTCCAGACCCGTCATGCGCTCGTCGGACAGGGCGCGTTCGAGAAGCGTGAGGGCGAGGTCGCGGTCGGGCTCACCGGGGGTCGACAGCACCGCCACCGAGCGGACCGGGTTTCGCGCCCGGCCGAACAGGTCGACGGCGGTCAGGAGCGTGCCCTCGTCGAGGCCGAGGACCTCCTCGTAGCGACGGACGAGGGGGCGCGTGACGACGACGCGGCCCCGCTCCCACCGGCCGACCTGCGCGCGGTGCACCGGCGCGGCGACACCGTCGCCGTGGGCGAAGCCGGCCGCCGTGCGCAGTGCAGGGTCCGACGCGTGGAGTCTGGCGTTGCGGAGCACCCACTGGATCTCGTCGATCAGCTCCACCGCCGCCCCCTACCCCCGGTCCACGTCGCGAGACGCGCCGTTGCGGCGCACCGAAGGCCGCGCAACGGCGGGCTGGACGGGCTGGGGGCCTTCGTAGGGTGACCGGCACGGGGGGTGCAGCATCTGCGGCACCTGCAACACCGGGGAGGGAGTGCCGGGAGCCGTGGCCAGGGGTCGGCTCCCGGCCGCTCCGACGACGGGAGCGACCGTCTCCTGCGTACGGCGGCGACGCCGCACCCCGACTCCCACTGCGACTCCCCCTGCATGGCAGCTCCCGTCTCGAACCCTCGTCCCGGCGGGCGCGCAGCCGCGCCCCGACGTGCCCGAACTCCCCCGAGTTGCGTCGGGCGCCGGCCCGCGCAACGCGCGTTCGGCGGACCCCCTCCTTGGGTACGGTAGAGCCCGGTACGCAGCCTGTGGAGGGGAAGCGGGCCTTTCGGACCGGGAGCCGGCACGTCCGGCTCCCGGTCTTCCCGTGTAGGCGTCGGTCGGCGGCGTCGGTCGGTGGCGTCGGTCGGTAACTCCGTGGCCGGGTGTCGCGCCCGGCTGGCAGGGTGGCCCTCGTGACCACCGTGCAGCCCCAGTCCAGTCCCGTACCCGCGTCTGCGTCTGCGTCTGCGTCGATCCTCAGCGACGGCGTCGTGACCCTGCGCGGGCACACCGAGGCGGACACCGACGCCGTCGTCGAGCAGTCGAGCGACCCCGACAGCCTGAGGTGGACCACGGTCCCCCGCCCGTACGGCCGCGACGACGCGCTGGCCTTCATCGAGGGCAACCGAGCCGCCTGGAGCACACCCGACGGCACGCGTTCGTGGGCCATCGAGTGGGTCGACCCCGAGGGGCGCACGCGGTTCGGGGGCACCATCGACCTGCGCCCGACGGTGCCGCCGACGGTCGGCGAGCTCGGCTTCGGGCTGCACCCCGACGCCCGCGGCAACGGCATCATGGCCCGCGCGGTGCGCCTCGTCCTCGAGCACGCGTTCGGCGAGGGCGCGTGGGGGCGGCCGCTGACCCGCGTCCACTGGCGCGCGGTCCGCGGCAACTGGGCCTCGCGACGCGTCGCCTGGGCCACCGGTTTCACGCAGCACGGCACGGTTCCCGGCAGCCACCCGGACCCGTCCGGCGGGGTGGACGCCCTCGACACGTGGACGGCCAGCATCGCCGCGGGCGAGCCCACCGTGCCCGTCGCACCGTGGCTCGAACCCCCGGTCCTCGAGGCGCCGGAGGCCGGTCTGCGGCTGCGGCCGTGGCGGCTCGCGGACGCGGAGGCCATCGAGGCCCGCGACACCGACCCGGCGCACTGGATGCCGACGCGCTCGGTCCTGGCCCGCGACACCTTCCCGGGCTGGCTCCTCGTCCGCCAGGAGCGCATGGCCGAGGGCACGGCCCTCGACTGGTGCGTCGCCGACGCCGCAAGCGACCGCGCTCTCGGCAGCGTCACCGTGTTCTCGCGGTCGGGGCCGATGACCGGGGACGCCGCCGAGCTCGGGTACCAGCTCTTCCCGAGCGCGCGAGGGCGGGGCGTGGCCAAGACCGCCGCCCGGCTCGCCACGAGGCACGCGTTCACCGCGCGCGAGGAGGGCGGCCTCGGCCTGCGCCGGCTCGTCGCCGAGACCGCGGCCGACAACGACGCGAGCAACGCCGTCCTGCGGGCCACCGGGTTCACGTCGTGGGGTCGTGAGCACGCCGTCGACGAGCTGCCCGACGGGTCGCTGGGTGACGGGCTGCACTGGGAGCTGTTCCGTGACGCGTGGCTCGAGGGGCCGGGCGCCGGGTCCCCTGCCGCCGGCTGACGTGAGCGCTCCGGTCGGGCTGCCGATCGGGCTGTGAGGTCGGTGTCGGGGTCGACTCAGGGTCGGCTCCGGGCCGACCCCGGTTGCGGGGACCGGCACGTCGGATGGACGCTGGCAGCAGCGAGCCCGGCGACCGGTCCGGGACGACCGAGCACCCCGAGGAGGCACCGTGTCGTTCGGTGACCAGATGAAGAACAAGGCCGACGAGGTCCACCTCCAGGCCAAGGCGAAGGACTTCGGTGACGCCGTGGCCGAGATGGTCAAGACGGCCGTCTCGATCGCCGCCCGCTACGCGAAGGAGAACCGCGAGAAGGTCGACGGCGCGCTCGACAAGGTCGAGGGCACCATCTCGGAGCGGACGAACGGCAAGCACACCGACACCGTGAGCAAGGTGCGCGCCGGCGTCGACAAGGGCATCGACAAGCTCGTCGAGAAGAGCGGCTCGCAGACCGCCGCCCGCGGGTCCACGGGCTCGGCGGGCTCGACGACGGGCTCGAGCGTCCCCGACGACAGGCACTCCGCCTTCGACGACGACACGCCCGAGGGCTCCCCCTCCTGACCGACCCGCCGACCCGAGCCGGCTCGACAGCCGACGTTCCCGCCCTGCGCCTGCCGGCTCGACCCTCGCTGGGCCGGGGTTGGCGGGGGGTCAGCGGTAGCGGACGTCGATGTCGCCGGAGCCGGTCCGGACGGTGAGGTGGTCCCGGCTCGCCGACGACTGGGTGACCTCGACCTCCTCGTCGCCTGAGCCGGTCTCGGTGGAGACGGCGTAGGCACCCGGCGGCAGGCGCACCGAGGCGTCACCGGACCCGGTGCGCACCTCGACGGTGTCGGCGGCGGAGGAGAGCTCGAGGTCGACGTCGCCGCTGCCGGACCGTGCGGTGACCGCCGCCTGCCCGAGCCCCGTGGCGTCGATGTCCCCGGAGCCGGTCTCGACGTCGAGGGCACCCGGCACGTCGCGCACCTCGATGTCGCCCGAACCGGACCTGGCCGTCGTGGCGCCGAGCCCGCCGGTCAGCGTCAGGTCGCCGGAGCCGTTGTCGATGACCACGGCGGTGCCGTCGGGAACCTCGACGACGTGGTCGACGCTGCCCCAGCCGGGGAACCCGCCGCACCCGCCGTCGAGGGCAAGGGTGTTCCCCGACCACGACGGTGCCGCGTGGGACGCGTCACCCCAGCAGCGCGCCTCCGTCCGGACCGACAGGGTGCCACCCCGCGGACCGGCGTGGACCTCGATGTCATCCGCTCCGCCGCGGATCGTCACGGTGCGGGCCGTCACCGGGTAGGTCACCGAGCTGACGCGGGCGTCGCCGCCGCGCGCTCCGGAGGAGAACGCGCCGGCGGAGGCGAGCACCAGCGCCGCGCCGACACCGGCGAGGAACCAGGGCCGCCTGGCCGACCGCCGGCGGCGACCCGGCGCGGCAGGCGGAGGCGTCGGCGGGAGCTCGGCGTCCGTCCGGACCTCGCGCGTCGGGCGCAGCCACGCGTCGCCGTACACCTCGCCGCGAGGCGGGTCGCCAGGGACCCGGTCGTCGGGCACGGGTGGACCGGTGGGAGGGGGTGGGTGCTGGCCGTAGCCGCGGACCGGCTCGTCGGAGGTCACCCGACTCACGGTACGGGCCGGGACCTCCCGGCGACCATGACGTTTCGCACCCTCCGGCGGGTCGAGGCCGGGAGGAGGATCTCCCCGCGAGGACTCCAGGCCCTCACGAGCGCGTCACGAGCGCGCTTGTGCGTCAAGCGAACTCACAGCGGCCCGCGATCATGTCCGAATTGACGGCGAACGTCCCGGTACGGGATGGGTACCGCGACTCAAACGACGGCCCGCGCGTATCTCCGCCGGGTGGTCGGGCTTCTGAGGTCCCGACAGCAACGACCTCACAGGAGACACCACCATGTCGCAGATCGCCGTCGACCGACCCGGTCGCAGCACCCTCCGCCCCTCCGCCTCCGGCGTCGTGGGCACCCTCAACGGCCTGGCCACCGCCGGCGTCGACCGCCTCCAGGCGTTCCTCGTCCGGTTCAGCCTGACCATCCTCCGCGTCAGCCTCGGCCTGGTCTTCCTCGGCTTCGGCGTCCTCAAGTTCTTCCCGGGGCTCAGCCCTGCGGAGGCCATCGCCTCGGCCACCGTCGACCGGCTCACGCTCGGCCTCGTCTCGGGGCATGCGGCCGTCCTGCTCACCGCCGTGACCGAGACGGTCATCGGCCTGACGCTGGTCAGCGGGCGGTTCCTCCGCGTCGGCATCGTCGTCCTCGGCGGCGCGCTCATCGGCATCATGTCGCCGCTCGCGCTCTTCACGGCCGACCTGTTCCCGCACGGCCCGACGCTCATGGGGCAGTACGTCCTCAAGGACATCGTCCTCGCGGCCGCGGCGCTCGTCGTCTGCGCCTACGCGCTCGGCGCCCGGCTCACGCCCCGCGGCTGACCGGCGACCCCCGACCTCCCGCCGCGGCCGGCCACCACACCGGCCGCGGCGGGAGCACCACGTGCACAGCACGCCACCACCACCCCGTCGCCGGCGACAACCTGCCTGCAGACCGCGGCGACCCGTCAGACCCAGGACCGGACCATGACCGCCATTCCCCTGCACCACACCGGAACCCACGCCGCCGACAGCCCGTGCGACCACCGGCCGATCACACGCCGGCCCGACGCAGGGGCGCGCACCCACCGCTTCCCGGCCGCGACGTACCTCGGCCGCGCGGCGGCCCGCGAGGAGCGGGCCTTCGCCCTCGCCGAGCTCGCCGCGTCCGGACGCCGCGCGACGCGTCGCGCCGGGGCCCTGGCCCTTCTCGTGGCGGCGGCGTTCGCCGTGATGCTCGTGCTGCTCTCGACCGGGCGCGCCGCGGGGACCACGGGCGTCGTGACGCTCCTCGGTACCGGGACCGTCCTCGTCCTCGCCGTCAGCGGGCTCGTCGCGGCCCTGCGCCGGCACGAGCGGGAGAACGACCGGCTCGCCGAGCGCGTCCGCCGGTACGAGTCCCGGCTGCTCGAGCTGCAGGCGGCCCGCCGACGCTGAGCCGGCCGTCGGCTTCGCCCCATCGGCGCCCCGGCATGGGTGAGGATGGCGAGCATGCCCGACACCGCCCGTAACGAGACCGACGCGCCCGCCGCCCACACCACCGACGCGACCGACGCCTCAGACGCCATCGACGTGGCGGTGCCGACCGGGACCGGCGACCTGCCGACCCGGCTCTGGCTGCCGCCCGGCGGGCAGGGACCGGGCATCGTCGTGCTCCAGGAGATCTTCGGCGTCAGCCCGTACATCCGGCGTCGCGCGGCCGCCCTGGCGCGCCTCGGGTACGTCGTGGCCGCTCCCGAGATGTTCTGGCGGCTCGGCGTGACGGACCCGGTCGAGGGGGAGGACGCCCTCCAGCAGGGCATGGCCCTCGTGCGGCGGCTCGACTGGGACCGGGCGGTCCTCGACGCGTCCGCCGCCGTGGAGTGGCTCCGGGACCGCGAGGACGTGACGGCCGGTGTCGGGGTCGTCGGGTTCTGCTTCGGCGGCGGGTTGGGCTACGCCGTCGCGGCCGGGCTCGAGGCCGAGGGGGCGACGCCGCTCGATGCCCTCGTCAGCTACTACGGCTCGGCGCTGCCCGGGCTGCACGACACCGTCGCGGTGTCGGCGCCGAGCCTGCACCACTTCGGCCTGGCCGACTCGTTCATCGACACCGACACGGTGCAACGCATCGAGGCCTCCCTGGCGAAGGAGCCGCAGACCGTCGTCGTCACCTACGCGGGGGCCGACCACGCCTTCGACAACGACGACATGCCGTGGTTCCACGCGGGCGCGTCGGGTGAGGCCTGGGCGCGCACGCTCGAGTTCCTCCGCGAGCAGCTGCCCACCGGCCAGCCCGGATAGGTCCGTCACGCGGCGAGGGCCGCCGCCTCGGCCCGCTCCTTGATGCCGAGGAGCATCTTGCGGGTCATGAGGGTGCTGCCCGCCGCGAGCGGCTCGCACACCGCACGTGAGGCGTGCGTCGTGTAGCCGTACCGCTCGCGGACGAGCAGCCTCGTCGTGCGACCGGGGTGCTTGCGCACGACGAACGCCCACGTGAAGTCGTAGGGCGGCGCCGGAGCGTCGGGCCGGGCCCGGCCGTCGACGACGAGCGACCGGCCCTCGTCCACCGACGCGACGCGCAGGGCGAGGTCGGGGTGCAGCCGGAACTCCTCGCCCACGTGCGGGTGCTGCCACTCCTCGTGGACGCGGTCGGCGCTCGCGACGTGGCAGCCGACGAGGTTCTCCAGCCAGTCGTAGCTGTAGAAGCCGCCCCGGCCCTGACCGAGCTGGGCGACCCACGGCCACACCTGCTCCGGCGGCGCGCCGATCGTCACGGCCCGCGTGGCGACGAGCGACGCGTCGGGGATGAGGTCGTCACCGGGCAGCGCATCGAGCGTCTCGCCGGTGGTGGACCCGTACCGCAGGTACGCCCACCGGAACGTCCACGCGGAGAAGGCCGCCGCCGTCGCGAGGCCGCCGAGCAGCACCGCCCGGCGCACCGGATGCACGTCCCACCTGATCGGGTTCATCGCTGCCTCCTCGTCACGTCGCCGCGAGGTCGTGCTCGTGCGGGTGGCCGCCGGACTCGTCGTGGCGCTCCAGCACCTCGCGGACGGCGGCCTCGAGCTGACCCGGTGTCCGCTCGCGCAGGTCGTACCGGGCCCGGACGACCGGGACGCTGACGGCGAGCACCCGCGTCAGGTCGATGGGCGTGCCGGTGACGACGACGTCGCACATCCCGGCGGCGACGACGGCCTCGATCGTCGCCTCGAGGTCGCGGACCTGGGCCGTCCCGTAGCCCATCGCGGGCAGGATGCCGCGCGCGTTCGGGTACCGCTCGAAGGTGCGGGCGAGCGAGCCGACGGCGTACGGCGTCGGGTTGACGATGGCCGCGGCACCGGCCCGTCGGGCGCCGACGACGCCCGCGCCGTACGTCATCGACCCGTGCGTCAGCGTCGGCCCGTCCTCGACGACGACGACCCGGTGGCCACGGACGAGGTCCTCGTCGTCGACGCGGACCGGACTGTCCGCCAAGACGATCCGCGCGGCCGGGTTGAGGCCGCGGCACGAGTCGACGACCGCCTCGACGTCTTCCGGGCGGGCGGAGTCGCACTTGTTGACGACGACGACGTCGGCCATCCGGACGTTGGCCTCGCCCGGGTGGTAGCGCGTCTCGTCGCCGGGTCGCAGCGGGTCGGCGAGGACGATGTGCAGGTCGGGCTCGTAGAAGGGCAGGTCGTTGTTGCCGCCGTCCCAGAGGATGACGTCGGCCTCCTCCTCGGCCTCGCGCAGGATCCGTTCGTAGTCCACGCCCGCGTAGACGACGCACCCGTTGTCGAGGTGCGGCTCGTACTCCTCGCGCTCCTCGATGGTGCAGTCGTGCCGGTCGAGGTCGTCGTGGGTCGCGAACCGCTGGCACGCCTGGCGGGCGAGGTCGCCGTACGGCATCGGGTGGCGCACGGCCACGACCCGCCGGCCGGCGTCGCGCAGCAGCCGGCTCAGGTAGCGGGTCGTCTGGCTCTTGCCGACGCCGGTGCGCACCGCGGTGACGGCGACGACCGGCTTGCTGCTGCGCAGCATCGTCCGGCGGGCGCCGCGCAGCCAGAAGTCGGCACCCGCCGCGATCGCCTCGGAGGCCAGGTGCATGACCCGCTCGTGCGACACGTCGGAGTAGGCGAAGGCGACGACGTCGACGTCCTCGCGGGTCACCAGGTCGGTCAGCTGCGACTCGTCGACGATCGGGATCCCCTGCGGGTAGAGGGGCCCCGCGAGCTCGGGTGGGTAGCGGCGCCCGTCGATGTCGGGGATCTGGGTCGCCGTGAACGCGACGACCTCGTACGCGGGGTCGTCGCGGAACGTCACGTTGAAGTCGTGGAAGTCGCGTCCGGCGGCCCCGAGCAGGACGACGCGTCGGGGCCGCGCGGCATCGTCGCCTGCGGTGGCGGCGGGGGTCGGGTCGAGGGGTCCGGTCGTGCTCATGGCCAACTCCACGGCTGAGGTCGACCGCCGGAACCGACACACCCTGTCGCGGGTAGTCCTGGCTGCGGGACCCGCCACCCCCATGGTGGCACCGGGGCCCCGCCGCGTGGGGCCGTGGAGACGAGACTCACCCGTGGCGTACCCCACGACCGCCTGACGGCCGGCGGCGATGGTGCGACGATCAGGGGGTGAGCACCGCGACGGCAGACCGTGGGGGCCACGCCCGCCGGACGACCGGGACGCACGAGCACGTGTCCCTCGCCGAGCAGTGGCTGGCCCGCAACTACTCCCCGCTCCGCGTGGTCATCGCGCACGCCGAGGGCGCCTGGGTCACCGACGTCGACGGACGCCGCTACCTCGACGCGCTCGCCGGCTACTCGGCCCTGAACTTCGGCCACCTGCACCCCGTGCTCGTCGGCGCCGTCCGCGACCAGCTCGACCGCCTGACCCTGACCAGCCGCGCCTTCCACAGCGACCGGCTCGGTCCCTTCGCGCGCGACCTCGCCGCGCTCGCCGGCAAGGAGCTCGTCCTGCCGATGAACACCGGCGCCGAGGCCGTCGAGACCGCGATCAAGGCCGCCCGCAAGTGGGGCTACGAGGTCAAGGGCGTGCCGGACGGCCGCGCCCGCATCGTCGTCATGTCCGGCAACTTCCACGGACGCACGACGACGATCGTCGGCTTCAGCGACGACCCCGTCGCCCGCGACCACTACGGCCCCTACACGCCCGGGTTCGACGTCGTCCCCTACGGCGACGCGGCCGCGCTCGAGGCGGCCCTGACCGACGACACGGTGGCCGTGCTCCTCGAGCCGGTGCAGGGCGAGGGCGGCGTCGTCATCCCGCCCGAGGGGTACCTGGCCACGGTCCGGCGGCTCACCCGCGAACGAGGAGTCCTCCTCGTCGCCGACGAGATCCAGTCCGGCCTCGGGCGGACCGGGTCGACCTTCGCGTGCGACCTCGACGGCGTCGTGCCCGACCTCTACGTCCTCGGCAAGGCCCTCGGCGGCGGCATCCTGCCGGTGTCGGCCGTCGTCGGCGACCGCGACGTGCTCGGCGTCTTCACGCCCGGCAGCCACGGCTCGACGTTCGGCGGCAACCCCCTCGCGGCAGCGGTCGGGCACGCCGTCGTCGGCCTCCTCGAGACGGGCGAGTACCAGGAGCGGGCGGCGTGGCTCGGCGAGGTGCTCGCCGAGGGGCTCACGCCCCTCGTCGGCCACGGCGTCGACGCCGTCCGGGTGCGCGGCCTGTGGGCCGGCATCGACGTCGACCCGACGCTCATGACGGGGCGCGAGGTGTGCGAGCGGATGCTCGAGCAGGGCGTCCTGGTCAAGGACGCCCACGGCTCGACCGTCCGCGTCGCACCCCCGCTCGTCGTCGAGGAGCGTGACGTGCAGCTGCTCGTCGACGCCTTCGCCCGCATCCTGCGCTGATCCTGCACCCACCTGGGGGGTCAGGTCACTGGCCGCCGTGTCCCGGCATGCTGGGGAAGCGCGCCCGTGGCGTCGACTCGTCCGACCAGCGCAGCACGGCCCCGACGCCGTCGGCCGGGTCCACCTGGCCGGCGTCGAGGAGCGTCACGCCGGCCCGCGAGCACACCGCGGCCCACACGAGGGCGGCGTCGGCGGGCACCTGGACCGGGTCGGACGCACCGGTCATGAGCGCGTCCTCCCTCGAGCTGCCGACCTGGAGCCGGTCCCTGCCGACCCAGAGGCGTGCGTCGTGGAGGCGCCCGTCGACGAGGAGCACCGTGGCCGCCTGCGCCCGCTGGAGCACCTCGACGACGGGCTCGAGTCCCTCCGCGGCGGCCCCGGCGCGTCCGGTCTGCTCCTCGAACCGCCCGACGAGCGCGGCCTCGTCCTCGGCCCGGCACGCGGCGAGGACCGACGCGACGGCCTGGCGCTCGGCCTCGGCCGACGTGCCCGCGGCCCGGCCACCGGTCGTGGAGCGCACGAGCACGGAACGCAGCTCCTCGCCAGCGTGCTGCTCGAGGTAGGCCGCCGCGTGCTCGTCCCCCATGAGGACGACGACCCGCGGCCGGTACCGCGTCACGAGCCGGTCGAGCTGGGCCGCGACGGCGGCCGCGTTGTGCTCCCAGGAGTCCTCGACGCGGGACTGGTAGCGCCGCTGCGACCACCCGCCGGTGGGCACCTGGTGCAGCTCGTCGTGACCGCCCTCGACCTCGATCGTCTCGGTGTCGGCGGGGTGATCGAGGCCCCGGCCGCCGTGCACCTCGATGTCGGCGCCGGTCCGGTCGAGCCGGACGACGATGTGGGGCAGGCTGGCGGACAGCGCCCGGACGGCCGGCAGCAGCGACGGGATCGGGGCCCACGTGGCGTCCTGCACGGGGCGCCGGGGCAGCTCGACGGTCAACGTCGGTCCGGCCTCGGTGGCGACGAGCAGGCGGCCGTGCTCACCGCCTCGGCCGGTGGGCGCCAGCGCGGGCTCCCGCATCGCGTCGACGACGCCGTCCGGTGCCCCCGACTCGCGCAGCAGCCGCTCCACGTCACGCCAGCGCGCTTCCACGTCGTCGCCGGTGGCCGGGTCGGTCTTCGTCACGTCGAGGGTGGCGCTCGCGAACGGCCCGCTCACCTCGGCGAGGGGGTGGAACATCTCGAGATCCATCAGTCACCTCCGTGTCCGTCCAACAGTGCGCTCCTACCCATTCGGCCCCGACCGTCTCCACGTCGTGGTGAGCGTCCGTGGGGGCGTCTGCGATGGTGGAGGGGATGGACCAGGTCTGGTACGCGGCGTACGGGTCGAACCTCTCGCGCGCCCGCTTCACCCACTAGCTCGCGGGAGGGCGCCCCGACGGGGCCGCGCGCACGTACGACGGTGCCCGGGACGCGTCCGAGCCCCTCGGCGACGTGCCGATCGTGCTCCCGGGACGGGTGTACTTCGCGTGGGAGTCGCCGACGTGGGGTGGCGGCATCGCCTTCTACGACCCGGACGGGTCCGCCGCGGCGCCCGCGTCCAGTGGGGCGGACGCGTCGGGCGAGGGAGGCGCGTCGGGCGGGGTCGCGGCCCGGGCGTACCTGCTGACCGGCCAGCAGCTCAGCGACGTCGCGAGCCAGGAGATGCGCCGGCCGGTGGGCCGGGACCTGCCGCTCGCGACCCTGTTCCGCGAGAGCCGGACGGCCGTGATCGGGCCCGGCCGGTACGAGACGCTGCACGTCGTCGCCGAGCTGGACGCCGTGCCGGTGGTGACGTTCACGGCGTCGTGGGAGCACGCGGCGGCGCCACTCAACCCGCCGGTCGAGGCGTACCTGCGCACCATGGCGACGGGGCTGGCCGAGTCGCACGGCTGGGACGCGACCCGCGTCTGCGACTACCTCCTCGCGTGTCCCGGCCTCACCCCGACGTGGACCCGCGCCGCCCTGACCGAGCTCGTCACCGACTGCCTCGCGCGCTTCTGACGGAGCCGCGCGCACCCCGGTGGGCCGAGCGGCCGGATCCAACCGGCGAAACCCTCGTCCGAGGGCGTTTTCGCCGTTCGATCCGGCCGCTCGTACCGCGTCCAGGGTGGGGTGGGCGCGTGGGGCGGCGGGTCAGAGGAGGTCGGTGAGCTCGGCGTTGGCGCGGTCGCGGACGACCTCGAGGGCCTCGTACGCGGTTCGGGCGCCGCGGGCGGCCGCCGCCAGTCCCTGGCACTCGGCGAGGGTGTGCACCGAGAGCGCGAGCCGCACGATGGGCACCTTGCTCGGCGCCATCGACAGCGACGACACGCCGAGACCCACGAGGACGAGCGCGAGCAGCGGGTCACCGGCGGACTCGCCGCAGACGCCGATGGGGCGGCCCGCGGCGGCCGCGCCCTCGCTCGCGAGGGCCACGACGTCGAGGACGGCCGGCTGCCACGGGTCGAGCAGGTCGGACAGCTCGCCCTGCATGCGGTCGGCGGCCATCGTGTACTGGGCGAGGTCGTTGGTGCCGAGCGAGCCGAACTCGACCTCCCCGAGCACGTGCCGCGCCCGCAGCGCGGCACCCGGCACCTCGATCATGACCCCGGCCTTGGGCAGCCCGTTCTCGCGGACCCGCCGCGCGAACCAGGCGGCCTCCTCGACGGTGGCCACCATGGGGGCCATGACCCGCACGTCGGCCCCCGTGTCGCGCGCCGCGATGGCGAGCGCCTCGAGCTGGGCGTCGAGCAGCTCGGGGCGCTCGGCCGACAGGCGCAGGCCGCGGCGTCCCAGGGCCGGGTTCTCCTCCGGGCCGAGGTCGGCGAAGGCCAGCGGCTTGTCGGCGCCGGCGTCGAGGGTCCGCACGACGACGCGTCGGTCGCCGAAGGGCGCCATGACGCGTCGGTAGATGTCGGCCTGCTCCTCCACCGTGGGCGCCTTGTCGGCCGAGAGGAAGACGAACTCGGTGCGGAAGAGGCCGACGCCTTCGAGGTCGAGCGGGCCGGCGGCCTCGGCGTCCTCGACGCCGCCGATGTTGGCCAGCAGCGCCACGGCGGCTCCGTCGGCGGTGCGACCGGGGCCGGAGAGGTGCGCGAGGGCATCGGCCCGCCGCTGCCGGCGTCGGGCCTGCTCCTCGACGAGCGTCGGGTCGGGGTCGACGGCGACCTCGCCGGAGTCCCCGTCGAGCGCGACGGGCGTGCCGGGTGCGATGTCCATCGCGCCGTGCAGCTGGACGACGGCCGGGATCCCCATCTGGGCGGCGAGGATCGCAGTGTGGCTCGTGCGCCCGCCGCCCTGGGTGATGATGCCGACGACGAGGGCCCGGTTGAGCGTGGCCGTCTCGGCGGGCGCGAGGTCCTCGGCGACGAGGACGCACGGCTCGGTGAGGTCGGGGACGCCCGGCGCGGGCACGCCGAGCACGGCGGCGACGGCGCGCGCCCCGACGTCGCGCAGGTCGGTGACGCGCTCGGCGAAGTAGCCGCCGAGGGCCTCGAACTGCGCGGCGTACTCCTCGACGGCGTGGCTGATCGCGGTGGCCCGGCCCTGCCCGGCGGCGAGCAGCTTGTCGGCCGCCTTGACCAGGCCCTTGTCACGGGCGATGAGGGCGGTGGCCTTGAGGATCTGCTGCGCGGTGTCGTCGGCGTGGGCGGCCCGCTCCTCGAGCGAGACCGCCACCGCCTCGAACGCCGCCTTGACGTCGGCCAGGGCGGTCTCGTGGTCCTCCGGGGCAGCCTCGTCGGTCGGCGGCGGGACCGGTGGTGCGACCTGCACCACCGGCCCGTACGCCGTGCCGGGGCTGACGCCGATGCCGTGGATCGTCGTCGCGGCGGCCATGGTGCCTCCTAGGCGTCGAGGTCCTGCGACAGCAGGTCGACGAGCTGGTCGAGGGTCGCGTCGGCGCCGTCGCCCTCCGCGCTGAGCACGACCTCCTCGCCGTGCTTGGCCCCGAGGGCCATGACGCCGAGGATGCTCGTCGCGTCGACGGGGTCCTGGCCCGGTCGGGCGATCTCGACGTCGAGGCCGCTGTTGCTCGCGGCCTCCACGAAGAGGGCGGCGGGACGGGCGTGCAGGCCCACGGACGAGGCGATGGTGACGGTACGACTGGCCATGAACGGCTCTCCTTCGCTGTCGGGTGTTCTCAGACGGTAGCGCTGGCCTCGACCTGCGCCAGGTTGTGCTCTCGGGACTTGAGGACGACGACGATGCCCGCCATGACGAGGACGCCGACGACGAGGGCGAGGACGAACAGGAGGAAGTTGCCGATGAGCGGCAGCACCCAGATGCCTCCGTGCGGGGCCCGCAGGGTCGCGCCGAAGAGCATCGCGAGCGCCCCGGTGATCGCCGAGCCCACAACGGACGAGGCGATGATGCGCACCGGGTCGGCCGCGGCGAACGGGATGGCACCCTCGGAGATGAACGAGAAGCCGAGCAGCCAGGCCGCCTTGCCGTTCTCGCGCTCGGGCTCGGAGAACAGGTGCGGGCGGACCGTCGTCGCGAGCGCCATGGCCAGGGGGGCCACCATGCCGGCGGCCATGACCGCGGCCATGATCTTCAGCTGCGGGGCGTCGGTCGCGGCCCCCGCCGCGGCCAGACCGGTCGTCGCGAACGCGTAGGCCACCTTGTTGACCGGGCCGCCGAGGTCGAAGCCCATCATCGCGCCGAGGATGAGGCCGAGGACGACGGCGCTGGCGCCGCTCATGCCGGTGAGCCAGCTGTTGAGCCCGTCCGTCAGGCCCTTGATCGGGCGGCCGAGGACGGTGATGAACAGGCCCACGGTGATGAGGGAGCTCAGCAGCGGGATGACGACCACGGGCATGACGCCCCGGACGCCCTTGGCGACGTTCCAGCCGGAGACCCAGCGGGCCACGAAGCCACCGAGCAGGCCGGTGACGAGACCGCCGAGGAAGCCGGCGCCCATCGTGGCCGCGATCGAGCCGCCGACGATGCCGGGCACGAGGCCGGGCCGGTCGGCGATCGCGAAGGCGATGAAGCCGGACAGGATCGGCACGAGGAAGCCGAAGGATGCGCCGCCGATGACGAACAGCAGCGCCGCCCACGAGGTGAGGCTGCCGGGGGTGAACGTCGTCGCGATGTTGAGCGGGTCGCCCGGCTTGAGGTTGTACTTGACGATCTCGATGGCGCCCTGCTGGCCGAGGGCGACCTGGGCGAGCATGAACGACAGGGCGATGAGGATGCCGCCCGCCGCGACGAACGGGATCATGTAGGAGACGCCGGTCATGAGCCACTGGCGGATCCTCGTGCCGGTGCTCGCGCTCTCGTCGACCTTCGTCGTGAGCCCGCCCGACGCGCCGGCCGCGGCGGCAGCGGCGGCAGCCGCCTCGCGCTTGCTCGGGTCGGCGTCCCACTCGGCGACGAGCTGCTCGGCCTGTGCCACGAGGGCGGGGCCGTCGGAGATGCCCTTCTTGACGCCGACGTCGACGAGCGGCTTGCCGGCGAAGCGCCTGGCGTCCTTGACCGGGAGGTCGTGGGCGAAGATGACGGCGTCGGCGGCGGCGATCTCGGCCGGGCTCAGCGGCTTGCTGCCGGCCGAGCCCTGCGTCTCGACCTTCATCGTGTGGCCGGCGGCCTTCGCCGCGTTCTCGAGGCCCTCGGCCGCCATGTAGGTGTGCGCGATGCCGGTGGGGCACGACGTGACGCCGACGAGGTTGAGGGTCCGCCGCTCGCGCGTGGCCGTGGCGACCGAGCCGGCGGCCGCGCCGGTGGCGTCGCTGGCAGCTGCCCCGCCGGCCGTGGCGCCGGCTGCGGCACCGGTCGCGGCAGGGGCGGCCGAGGCGGCAGGAGCGTCGAGGGCGACCTCCTGGCTGACGATGCGCACGACCTCGGCCTCGGTCGTCGCGGCGAGGAGGGCGTCCTTGAAGTCCTGCTTCATGAGCGCCCGGGCGAGCTTGGGCAGCATCTGCATGTGGGCGTCGCCGCCGCCCTCGGGGGCCGCGATGAGGAAGACGAGACGGGCGGGGCCGTCCTTGGCACCCCAGTCGATGCCCGAGGTGCGGCCGAAGACGAGCGAGGGCTCGGTGATGGCCGTGCTGCGG
Source organism: Monashia sp. HAY1-2A (assembly GCF_056755315.1). Lineage (NCBI taxonomy): Bacteria > Bacillati > Actinomycetota > Actinomycetes > Micrococcales > Intrasporangiaceae > Intrasporangium > Monashia sp. HAY1-2A. Next base: position 4,981 of record NZ_JBNDHY010000076.1, on the reverse strand, counting down.
GCGTGCGGGATGCCGATGCCGCCGGGCAGACCGGTGGCCATCGTCTCCTCGCGGGTGCGGACGTCGGCGAGGAACTGGTCGAGGTCGGTGCAGCGGCCGGTCGCGACGAGGCGCTCGCCGAGCGTGCGCGTCGCCTCGTGACGGTCGGCACCGGTGAGGTCGAGGACGACCTGCTCTTCGGTGATGAGGGACATGCGGGTTCCTTTCGGTTCAGCCGGCCAGGCGCCAGGTGAAGTCAGGGGTGTCGGTGCTGTCGACGGGGATGCCGAGCAGGTCGGCGGGCGTGGGGACGCGGCTGCCGGGCAGCGTCACGGCCGCGGCGCCCCAGAGGACGCCGGTGACGAGGGCCTCCTCGGGTCCCTGCCCGGTGGACAGGCCGTGGAGGAGGCCGGCGAGCATGCAGTCGCCGGCCCCGACGGTCGACAGCGGGGCGGTGATCGTCGCGCGGGCGTGGACGGCTGCGTCAGCGGTGACGAGCAGCGCGCCGTCGCCGCCGAGGCTCACCGCGACGCACTCGATCCCGTTCGTGACGAGGTCGAGGGCGGCGTCGCGGACGTCGCCGAGGGTGGGCAGGTCGTGCCCGACGACCTCGGCGAGCTCCTCGTGGTTGGGCTTGACGAGGCTCGGGCGGGCCGCGACGGCTGCGGCCATCGGGGCGCCGGAGGAGTCGACGGCGACGCGGACGCCGAGGTCGCGGACCCGGGCCACGAGCGTCGCGTAGAGGTCGGCCGGTGCGCCGGGCGGCAGGCTGCCGCACCCGACGACCCAGTCGGAGCCGGCGTCGAGCTCGCCGGCGAGGGCCACGGTGGCGTCGACGAGTGCGTCGACCTCGGCGCTCGACAGCGTCGGGCCCGGCTCGTTGAGCTTGGTCGTCGTGCCGTCGGGCTCGAGGACGCTGATGTTCATCCGGACCGTGCCCGCGACGGGGACGCTGCGGCGGCAGACGCCGGACGCGTCGAGCAGCTCCTCGAGCAGGTGGCCCTCGGGGCCGCCGGCGGGCAGGACGGCGACGGTCCGGCCGGCGTTGGCGGCGAGGGCGCGGGAGACGTTGACGCCCTTGCCGCCCGGGTCGATCCGGCTCTCCGTGGCGCGGTGCACCTCGCCGCGGCGCAGGGCGTCGATGACGACGGCCCGGTCGACGCTCGGGTTGGGGGTCAGCGTGACGATCATGCGGTCACCACCTCGGGTCCGGCGGCCCGCAGGTCGGCCGCGACATCGTCGGGTAGGTCGGTGTCGGTGACGAGGACGTCGACCTCGTCGAGGCCGGCGAAGCGGTGCAGGTGGTCGTCCCCGGCCTTGCTCGAGTCGGCGAGGACGACGGCGGACCGGCCCGCCGCGACCATGGCCCGCTTGACGACGGCCTCCGACTGGTCCGGGGTCGTGAACCCGCGGGCCGCGGACAGGCCGTTCGTGCCGACGAACGCGACGTCGACGACGACGTCGCGCAGGGCGTTGACGGCCCAGACGCCGACGGCCGCGCCGGTGACTCCGCGGACGGTGCCGCCGACGACGTAGAGGGAGATGCCGGGCCGGGCGCAGAGGACGCCGGCGATCTGGACGCTGTTGGTGACGACGGTCAGCTCGGCGTCCGGCGGAAGCAGCTCGGCGAGCGCCTGGGTGGTCGTCCCGGAGTCGAGGACGATGCTGCCGCCGGCGGGCACCTGCTCGAGGGCGCGGGCGGCGATGCGGCGCTTGACGTCGGCGAGCCGGCCGAAGCGGGTGGCGAGGGTGGGCTCGACCTCGAGGCGCTCGACGGGGATCGCGCCGCCGTGGACCCGGCGCAGCGAGCCGCGGCGCTCGAGGGCGGACAGGTCGCGGCGGATGGTCTCGGCGGCGACCCCCAGGGTGTCGGCGAGGGCGCTGACCTCGACCCGGCCGGCCTGGCGCGCCTCGCTCATGATGCGCTGCTGCCGCTCCGCTGCGTACATCGGACCCCTTCGTCCTGCCGGTGGCGCGCTCGTCGCGCCGTGCCGTCCTCGTGCCGGGTGCTGGTCGTGCTGGTGATGCTCGGTGGTGATGCTCGGTGGTGGTGCCGGGCCCGGCCGTGGGGGGCCGGTCGTTCCATGGAACCACCGACGAGGGCTCAAGTAAAGGGATTCGGGCACCCGTTTTTGTGGCTCTTCGGGGAGGGAGGCCCGTAGCGCACACGCCGAGCACGCGAAAGCGGGCAGGAACGGGCACCCGGACCCGCAGCCGCGTCAGGACGGGCCGGGCGCCTCGAGGACCGAGAGCACGTTCCCCGAGGGGTCGGTGAACCAGGCGATGGGCGGACCACCGCCGCGGAAGACGCCGGACGCGTCGGTCTCCATCGGCGTGCCCTCGTAGTGCTCGAAGGTGACGCCCCGCGAGGCCAGCCCCTCGACCGTGGACCCGATGTCCTCGACGGGGAAGTTGAGGATCGTGTACGTCGCCGGCGTGTGGTCCGGCTTCGGGTAGACGAGCACCGGGCGGTCACCCGCGAGGTGCAGCGTCAGCATGCCGTTCTCCTCGGTGACGTGCAGGCCGAGCGTGTCTGCGTAGAAGGTGCGGGCGGCGTCGAGGTCCTTCACGGCGAAGCCGCTGAAGGCCTTGGAGCTCTCGAGCACGGTGGTCCCCTCTCGTCGTGGCGGTCCTCCCCAGTGAACTCCTCGGCGCGGTCGCGTGGGGGTTTGGCGGTGGCGGGCTTGGCGGTGGCGGGCCTGGCGGTGGCGGGCTTGGCGGTGGCGGCTGCCCCCGCGGGCTTGCCCGCGCGCCGGGCCCCGGTGACGGTCCGCGTCGTTACGATCGGCCCGTGAGCGCCAAGCCCGCCGTCGTCGTCGCGCCCAGCCCGGCCAGCCCGTCCGGGGCGCGGGAGGTGCGCGTGTCGAGCCCGGACCGCGTGCTGTGGCCTGCGGAGGGGATGGCCGACGGCAGGCCGGTCACCAAGCTCGACATGGCGCAGTACCTCGTCGCCGTGGCCGACCCGCTGCTGCACGCCCTCGGCGACCGGCCGGTGACGCTGCAGCGCTTCCCCGAGGGCATCGAGGGCGAGGAGTTCTTCTCGAAGAACCCGCCGAAGGGCGTGCCCGACTGGGTGCGCACCGTCATGTGCACGTACCCCTCCGGCCGTCGCCACCCGCAGCTCGTCGTCGACGAGGTCGCCACGGCGGTGTGGGCCGCCCAGATGAACACCATCACCTTCCACCCGTGGCCGGTGCGAACCGGCAGCATCGACAACCCCGACGAGCTGCGCATCGACCTCGACCCGCAGCCGGGGCGCGGCTTCGCCGACGCCGTCGAGGCGGCGTTCGCGCTGCGCGAGGTCATGGCCGAGATCGGGTTGACGGCCTGGGCCAAGACGTCGGGCAACCGCGGCGTGCACGTCTACGCGCGGGTCGCGCCGACGCACGAGTTCCTCGACGTGCGCCACGGCGTCATCGGCATCGCCCGCGAGCTCGAGCGCCGGCTGCCCGACCTCGTCACGACCTCGTGGTGGAAGGAGGAGCGCGGCGAGCGCGTCTTCGTCGACTTCAACCAGGCCTGCCGCGACCGCACCATCGCCTCGGCGTACTCGCCGCGTCCGCTGCCGGGCGCCCCGGTGTCGACGCCGGTGACGTGGGACGAGCTGCGGTCGGTCGACCCCAAGGAGCTGACGCTGCGCACCGTGCCCGGGCTCGTCGCGTCGCGCGGCCACGCGTGGAACGGCATGGACGACGCCGTCGGCGATGTCGCGGCCGCGATCGCGCTGTGGGACAAGGACGTCCACGAGCGAGGCCTCGGCGAGCTGAACTTCCCGCCCGACTACCCGAAGATGCCCGGCGAGCCCCCGCGCGTCCAGCCGAGCAAACGCCGGCAGGACAAGTCCGACGCGGAGTACATGGCGCCCAAGGCCGAGCGCGACGCCGAGCTGCGCGACGTGTGGGGCCCGGTCGTGCCGCCGGTCCCGCCGATGCTCGCCAAGCCGGTCAAGGACTTCTCGGCCGTCAAGGGCGACGTGCTCTACGAGCCGAAGTGGGACGGCTTCCGCTCGATCATCTACCGGTCCGGCGACCTCGTCGAGATCGGCTCGCGCAACGAGAAACCGATGACGCGGTACTTCCCCGACGTCGTCGGGGCGGTGCTCGCCAACTTCCCCGAGCAGGCGGTCATCGACGGCGAGATCGTCCTCGTGTCACCGTCGTCCGGGGACCGCCTCGACTTCGACCTGCTCCAGCAGCGCATCCACCCGGCCGCGTCGCGCGTGAAGAAGCTCGCGGCCGAGACGCCGGCCTCGTTCGTCGCGTTCGACCTGCTCTCCCTCGACGGCGTCTCGTACGTGGACCGCCCGTTCAGCGAGCGCCGGTCCGCCCTCGAGAAGGCCCTGGCCGACGCCCAGCCGCCGGTGCACCTGACACCGGCCACCGCCGACCGCGAGGTCGCGCGCGGCTGGTTCACCCAGTTCGAGGGGGCCGGGCTGGACGGCGTCATCGCCAAGCCGGTCGACGTGCACTACGAGCCGGACAAGCGCCTCATGTACAAGATCAAGCACGAGCGGACCGCCGACTGCGTCGTCGCCGGCTACCGCGTCCACAAGAGCGGTCCCGACGCGATCGGCTCGCTCCTGCTCGGCCTCTACGGCCCCGACGGACAGCTCGCGTCGGTGGGCGTCATCGGCGCGTTCCCCATGGCGCGGCGCAGGGAGCTGTTCGAGGAGCTGCAGCCGCTCGTCGCGGAGTGGGACGAGCACCCGTGGAACTGGGCCCAGCCGGAGGAGGGGGTGCGCAACCCGCGGTCCTCGGAGTACTCGCGCTGGAACAACGGCAAGGACCTCTCGTTCGTCCCGCTGCGGCCCGAGCGCGTCGTCGAGGTGCGCTACGACCACATGGAGGGCGACCGGTTCCGTCACACGGCGCAGTTCGTCCGGTGGCGCCCGGACCGCGACCCCGAGTCGTGCACCTACGCCCAGCTCGAGGAGCCCGTCAGCTACGACCTCGCCGACGTCCTCTCCTGTCTCTTATACACATCTGACGCTGCCGACGACGGA
>NZ_JBNDHY010000075.1:0-22150 GCF_056755315.1 Monashia sp. HAY1-2A | reverse complement strand
GGTGCGTGTGCATCCGGAAGCCGGGCGCGGCGTTGACCTCGCAGATGGCACCTCCCGTCTCACGGACGGGATAGGTGATGTCGGGGCAGATGAAGTCGATGCCCGCGACGTCGAGGCCGACGATGCGCGCGGCCTCCTCGGCGATCTCGACGTTGTCGGGGTGGGCGTCGAAGGTGCGGTCGATGGAGATGCCCCCGGTGGACATGTTGCCGGTCAGGGCGAGCTTGACCATCTCACCCTCGGGCGGCACCGACTCGAGGGAGTACCCCTGTGCCGCAAGGACATCCAGTGCCGGGCCGTCGACGCGGATCTTCGTCAGGACCTTCTCGTGGCCGACGCCGCGGCGCGGGTCGGCGTTGGTGGCCTCGACGAGCTCGCCGACGGTGTGGGTGCCGTCACCGACGACGTGCGCCGGCACCCGCTCGGCGATGGCCTGCATCCGGCCACCGACGATGAGGCACCGGTAGTCGCGGCCGGTGACGAACGACTCGACGATGACCGTGCCGCGCCGCGACTGCTCCCTGGCGATGTCGAACGCCTTCTCGACGTCCTCGTCGCTGCGCAGGTCGAGGCACACGCCACGGCCGTGGTTGCCGTCGAGCGGCTTGACGACGACGGGGAAGCCGATGCGTCGGGCCGCCTCGACGGCGCCGCGCAGCGTGCGGACCGACGCCTGCTTGGGCACCGGCAGGCCCGCCGAGCCGAGGAGCTTCGTGGTGAGGTCCTTGTCGCCGGCGATGTCGACGGCGAGCGCACCCGTGCGGCTCGTCATGGTCGCCCGGATCCGCTGGGCGTGGACGCCCTGGCCGAGCTGCACGAGCGAGCCGGTGTTGAGCCGGATGAAGGGGATGTCGCGCGACGCCGCCTCCTCGAGGATCGCCGACGTCGACGGGCCGAAGGCGACGCGCTCGGCCTGGCGCAGGAAGTCGTGGAACGCGGTGTCGAAGTCGAAGCCCTCCTCGGGCTGCACGAGGTGGTTGATGAGCCGCACCGCGAGGCGTCCGGCGGCGACACCGACGGTCTCGTCGGTGTAGGCGTAGATGACGTCGTAGCGGCCGGGGTGACCCTTGACGCCGCGCGTCTTGCCCCGACGGGAGTCGTGCCCGGCGAGCGTCTGCAGCTGCAGGGCGACGTGCTCGGTGACGTGCCCGAGCCAGGTCCCTTCACGGAGTCTCTCGACGAAACCGCCCTTGCGGCCCCGGGAGCACGTGTGGTTCTCGAGGCCGGGGACGGCGGCCAGCAGCTGGTCGGTGAAACCGGGCAACGACACCGTCGGGTACTCCTCGAGGCTGCCGAGCTCGACGACGAGGTGGACCGCCTGCTGGTAGGACCAGACGTTCGGACCGCGGTAGATCCTCGTCTCGAGGATCGTCAGGTCCGGACGCGCGAGTCCGGTGGGGGTCGGTACCTCGACGGCCATCGCAGTGCTCCTGGGGGATGGGGGATCTCAGTGGACGGTGCTGCTGCCCGGACCGACCCGGGCCGTGCGGTCCTTGGCCGGCACGACGGCGCCCTCGATGTCGGGGTGCCGCTCGACGAACGAGGTCAGCTCGACGTGCTCGAGGTCGAACGTACTGCCGGCGGGCAGCGAGTGCACCACCGCGCCCGACACGAGCAGCGGGGCCCCGCGCCGGGCGTCGGGGGCGTCGGTGACGGCGTCGCGGGCGTTGACGAGGAAGATGGCGCCCGCTCCGAGGACGGTGAGCCACCGGCCGTCGCGGATCTCGGCGGCGGTGTTCTCGTCGATCCCCAGGCCGAGCAGGTTCGGCGAGGCGGCGACCATCGACATGAGCCGGCCGTAGCGGCCCCGCTGGTCGAAGTGCTGGTCGATGATGGCGTCCTCCACCAGGCCGAGGCCGGCCGAGATCTGGCTCGCCCGCTGCCGCGGGGTCAGGCCCTCGTCGCCGAGCGAGATCATGAACCGGCTGAGGATCGAGGCGCCCGCCGACGTCCCGGCGACCACGGCCCCGCGTTCGTAGGCGCGGACGATCGCGTCACCGACCGGGGTGCCGACGACGTTCTGGGCGAGCTTGACCTGGCTGCCGCCGGTGAGGAAGACCCCGGTGGCGGCGTCGAGCTCCGCGACCAGGTCCGGGGACGCGGCGTCGCGACGCGTCCGCGGGTGGACGACGACGACGTCACCGCCTCGCAGCCGGGTGAACGCGTCGCGGTAGGACTCCGACACCTCGTCCGCGTAGGCCGACGCGGTGGGGATGACGACGATGCGGGAGGAGCGTCCGCCGGCCAGGCGCACGAACCGCTTGAGCACGACCGAGCGTCCGAGCCGGTCCTCCGCGCCGCCGATGACGAGCAGCGTCCGGCGCACGCCCCCCACGGTGGGCGAGGCCGGGCCGAGGGACGGGGTGCTGTGCATCGGCCCAGCCTAGTGACCGGCGTGCGACACGGGTGGAGCCTGCGTCGGCGTGCCGTCCGACAGGTCCGCGTCCTCGATCTCCTCGCGCGAGATTCCGAGCAGGTAGAGCACCGAGTCGAGGTAGGGCACGTTGACCGACGTCTGGGCCTGTTCGCGCACAAGGGGTTTGGCGTTGAAGGCGACCCCGAGCCCGGCGATGTCAAGCATGTCGAGGTCGTTGGCCCCGTCGCCGATCGCTACGGTGCGGCTCAGCGGCAGGCCCTCGTCCGCGGCGAACTCGCGCAGCGCACGCGCCTTGCCCGCGCGGTCGACGACCTCGCCGACGACGCGTCCGGTCAGGACGCCGTCCGCGACCTCGAGGCGGTTGGCGCGGGCGTGGTCGATGCCGAGCTCCTGCGCGAGCTCGCCCACGATCTCGATGAACCCGCCGCTGACGAGCCCCACGGTGAAGCCCAGACGCTTGAGCGTGCGCACGAGCGTGCGCGCCCCCGGCGTCAGCACGACGGAGTCGCGCACCTCCGCGAGCACCGACTCGGGCAGGCCGGCGAGGGTGGCGACACGGGCCCGCAGCGACTCCTCGAAGTCGAGCTCACCGGCCATCGCCCGGGCCGTCACCTCGGCCACCTCGGCCTCGCGGCCGCAGTGCGCGGCGAGCAGCTCGATGACCTCCTGCTGGATCAGCGTCGAGTCCACGTCGAGGACGACGAGCCTGCGGCCGCGTCGGGCGAGCCCACCCGGCGCCACGGCGACGTCGATGCCCGCGCCGGCGGCGACGAGCGCGAGCTCGGTGCGCAGCGAGGCGACGTCGGCACCGGAGATGTCGAACTCGACGGTCGTCACGGGGTAGCGCGACAACCGGCGGATGCGGTCGATGTTGGCCCCGTGCTGCGCGATGTGGCTCGTCACGAGCGAGACCGCGTCGGCGCGCAGCGGGGCGCCGAGGACCACGACCGCCGCCCTGCCCTGACGCGACCGCGCGTTGTCACCGGTGCCCTCGAGGACCGACAGCGTCAGCCCGAGCCGGTGCGCGGCGACGGCGGCGGCGTCGCGGAGCTGCTCGGCGTGGTCGCCGGCGCGCAGCAGGACGGCGAGGGTCAGGTGGCCGTGGACGGCGACCTGCTGGATGTCGAGCAGCTCTGCACCGACCCCGGACAGCGCGCTGAGGAGTCCCCCGGTGACGCCGGGGCGGTCCTTCCCGGTCACCGTGACGCTGAGCGTGGCGCCGGGCTCGGTCACCCCCGGCTCGGTGCCCTCCGCTCGCGCCGCGGCCCCACCGAGGGTCTGCGGAGCGTCGGGCAGGCCCTCGGGCGTGGGACTGGCGTCGACCGGTCGGGTGCTGGCGTCACTCACGTCGTCAGGCTAACGAGCCGCCCCGGACCACGGCCGCCCCATCCGGCATGCGACCGCCGGCGAGCCGGCTCACGGACCTCACGGCTCACCGCGACGCATTGACCTCGTCCCGCCACTGGAGCAGGTCGCGGACCCGGGCCAGGTCGGGCTCGGCCGCCGCGACGCTCGCCGTGAACAGGCGGGTGCCGACGTCGTGCAGCTGCTGGGCGTTGTTCGCGTAGTCCCCGCGCTGGTCGGGGTTGCGGCCCGGCACGAAGGCCACGCCGGCGGAGCGCTCGATCTCCAGCGGGTCCCGGCCGCGCCGCTCGCACCAGGCGTCGAGCACACGGTGCTTGTGGGCGATCTGCTCGGGGCCACCGAAGCCGTGCCAGATGTCCGCGTGCTCGGCGACGATGCGCAGCGTCTTCCGCTCGCCGCCACCGCCGACGAGGACCGGGATGTCGCGCGTCGGCGGTGGGTTGAGGCGGGTCCACCGGTCGCGGATGACCGGCAGGTCGCGAGCGAGGTCGTCGAGGCGTCCGCCCGCGGTGCCGAACTCGTAGCCGTACTCGTCGTAGTCGAGCTGCGCCCAGCCCGAGCCGATCCCGAGCACGAGCCGGCCGCCGCTGATGTGGTCGACGGTGCGGGCCATGTCCGCGAGGAGGTTGGGGTTGCGGTAGCTGTTGCACGTGACGAGGGCGCCGATCTCGACGCGTTCGGTGGACTCCGCCCAGGCGCCGAGGATCGTCCAGCACTCGAAGTGCAGCCCGCCGCGGTCACCGCTGAGTGGGAAGAAGTGGTCCCAGCTGAGGAGGACGTCCACGCCCATCTCCTCGAGCGTCGCGGCGGTGCGCCGGATCTGGGCCCACGTCGCGTGCTGCGGCGGGACCTGGACGCCGACCCGCGCCGGCCGCGGGTCGGCGGCGCTCCGCGGCGTGGCGAGCTCGTCGGGTGTCGTCGCGGCCGCGCGGGTCACGCGGTGACGACCTGGTCCTTGCCGACCACGACGATGCCGGTCTCGGTGACGTGGAAGCCGCGAGCCCGGTCGTGGTCGTGGTCGATCCCGATCTGGCAGCCGTCGGGCACGCGGACGTTCTTGTCGATGATCGCCCGCCGGATCTGCGCGTGCCGCCCGACCTCGACACCGTCGAGGATCACCGACCCCTGGATGCTCGCGTACGAGTGCACGTGCACGAGGGGGGAGAGCACGGACGCGTACACGTGGGCACCGGACACGACGACGCCGGGGGAGACGGCCGAGTTGAGGGCCTCGCCGATCCGGTCCCCGCTGCCGTGCACGAACTTGGCCGGCGGGTACGGCGCGTGCTGCGTGTAGATCGGCCACTCGTAGTTGTAGAGGTTGAAGACGGGGTGGATCGACACGAGGTCCATGTGCGCGTCGTAGTACGACTCGATGGTGCCGACGTCGCGCCAGTAGCCCCGGTCGCGGTCGGTGGAGCCCGGCACGTCGTTGTCCTTGAAGTCGTAGACGCCGGCCTCGCCACGGCCCACGAAGTACGGCACGATGTCGCCGCCCATGTCGTGGTTGCTCGCGTCGTTGTCGTGGTCGCGGGTCACGGCGTCCTCGAGGGCGTCCGCGGTGAAGACGTAGTTGCCCATGGAGGCCAGCACCTCGTTCTCGTTGTCGGGCAGGCCTTTCGGGTCGCTCGGCTTCTCGAGGAACGCGGCGATCTTCGTCGGGTCGGCGTCGTCGACCTCGATGACGCCGAACTGGTTCGCGAGCGAGATGGGCTGGCGGATCGCGGCGACGGTGCACGCCGCTCCGGAGTCGATGTGCTGCTCGACCATCGCTCCGAAGTCCATGCGGTACACGTGGTCGGCGCCCACGACGACCACGATGTCGGGACGCTCGTCGTGCATGAGGTTGAGGCTCTGGTAGATCGCGTCGGCGCTGCCGAGGTACCAGTTCTTGTCGACGCGCTGCTGGGCCGGCACGGTCGTGACGTAGTTGCCGAGCAGCGTCGACATGCGCCAGGTCTTGGTCACGTGCGCGTCGAGGCTGTGCGACTTGTACTGCGTGAGGACGACGACCTGCAGGTAGCCGGAGTTGACGACGTTCGACAGCGCGAGGTCGATGAGGCGGTAGATGCCCGCGAAGGGCACGGCTGGTTTGGCCCGGTCGGCAGTCAACGGCATCAAGCGTTTGCCCTCACCTCCCGCGAGAACGATCGCGAGCACTTTCGGTCCTGCGGCGGGGCTTCGTCGGGCCATGTCGCCACAGTAGGGCAGGCGTGCACGACCCGACAGGTTGCGCCACGAACAAACCCTTGCCGTCCCGAGAGGCGGGACTAGTCTGCCAACGTGCGCGTCGACATCCTCAGCAAGGAGTACCCGCCCGCGATCTACGGTGGAGCCGGCGTTCACGTCGCCGAGCTCGTCCGTGCCCTGCGCGAGCGAGGTGACCTCGACGTGCAGGTGCGGTGCTTCGGGGCGCCGCGGGACGAAGAGGGCACGACGGCCTACGCCGACGTGCCCGGGCTCGTCGGCGCGAACGCCGCGCTGCAGACTCTCGGCGTCGACCTCGGCATGGCCGGTGACTGCGTCGGCGCGGACCTGGTCCACTCGCACACGTGGTACGCCAACCTGGGCGGCCACCTCGCCTCCCTCCTCGGCGGGATGCCGCACGTCGTCACCGCCCACTCGCTGGAACCCATGCGCCCGTGGAAGGCCGAACAGCTCGGCGGCGGCTACCGCGTCTCGTCGTGGGCCGAGCGGACCGCCTACGAGGCCGCGGCCGGGGTGGTCGCCGTGAGCGCCGGCATGCGCGAGGACATCCTCAAGAGCTACCCGTCGCTCGACCCGGAGCGGGTGCACGTGGTGCACAACGGCATCGACTCGCAGCTGTGGGCGCCGGACCGCTCGGAGGCGGCACGCGCGACGGTCGTGCGGCACGGCGTCGACCCCGACCGCCCGTCGGTCGTCTTCGTCGGTCGCATCACCCGCCAGAAGGGCCTGCCGTACCTGCTCCGGGCGTGTGCCCAGCTGCCGCCCGACGTGCAGCTCGTGCTGTGCGCCGGTGCTCCCGACACGCCGGAGATCCTGGCCGAGGTCGAGGGCCTCATGAACGACCTGCGGGCGAGCCGCGAGGGCGTCGTGTGGATCGCCGAGATGCTGCCGCGTTCCGAGGTCGTCGCGCTGCTCAGCCACGGCACGGTGTTCGTCTGCCCGTCGGTCTACGAGCCGCTCGGCATCGTGAACCTCGAGGCCATGGCGTGCGAGCTGGCCGTCGTGGCCACCGCCACGGGAGGCATCCCCGAGGTCGTCGTCGACGGCGAGACGGGGTGGCTCGTGCCGATCGAGCAGGTGCAGGACGGCACCGGCACCCCGGTCGATCCCGACCGCTTCGTCGCCGACCTCGCCGCCGCGCTGTCCGACGCCGTCTCCGACGTCGACCGGGCCCGGGCGCGTGGGCTGGCGGGCCGGGCCCGCGCCGTGGAGTCGTTCTCGTGGGCCTCCATCGGCGACCGCACCCTCGACGTCTACCGGGCGGTCCTCGACAGCTGATGCCGTCCGGTTCGACCAGGCGGTCCGACTGGGCCGATGCACCACGCGCGCTCGTGCGCGCGGTCGAACGGTCGCTCGGCGCGCGCGTGGTGGGGCAGGAGGCGGTGCAGGGCGGGACGTCATCGCGTGTCGCCGCTCGTCTGAGTCTCGACGACGAGCGCCAGGTGTTCGTGAAAGCGGTTGCCGCACAGCAGGATCCGAGGGCCTTCAGCCGGTACGCTCAAGAGGCCGACGTGCTCCGGCGACTGCCGGAGGACGTCCCGCACGCCCCCCTGCTCACCTCGGCGAGGCACGACGACTGGTTCGCCATCGTGACGAGCGCCGCGTCCGGGTCTGCCGTCGGGCCGCCGTGGCGCACCCAGCACGTCGCGGCCGTCACCGACGCCATCACCCGGACCTCGGGACGCACGGACGTCCGCGGTCTCGCGCCGGCCGTCGAGCGGCTGCCCGCCCTCGACGGGTGGCAGCAGCTCGCGTCCCGGCCAGAGGTGCTCGACGACTGGGAGCGCGGCCGCCTGCAGACCCTGGTCGCGATGAGCGACGGCTGGCGCACGTGGACGGCGGGGCCGCACCTCGTCCACCTCGCCGTGCGCTGCGACAACGTCGTCGAGCACGAGGACGGCGTGTGGCTCGTCGACTGGGGGCGTGCCGCCGCCGGCGCCGCGTGGCTCGACGCAGCCGGGCTCGCCGTCGACGTCGTCGCGTCAGGGCATGTCGGCGGAGGCGCGCTGGCGCTCAGTACCGCTCGCGGAATCCTGGCCGGGCTCCCATACGAGGCAACGCGACTCATGGTCGCCCTGGCCGGGACTCTGCGTCAGAGCTCGCTGCGTGAGCCGGTGGCGGCGGTGCCCGGCCTGCGCGCCTGGCAGGCCGCCCAGGCCGGGGCGCTGCGACCTCTTCTCGAAGCGACCGTCACCCGATGAGACGCCCGGCCACGCTGTACCTGGCGCCGGTCGCCTCGGCGGGAGCGCCCAGGATCATCTCGAGCAGGTCGCGCGGCTTCGGGTACTCCGGGCCGAGGGCGGCCAGGTAGGCCTCGTGCGCCTCGAGTGAGGCCACCGCCGCCTCGAAGTGGTCGGATGCGTCGACGAAGTGGGTGGGCTCGGGGTCGCCAGTGACGAGAAGCTGCTTGACCTGCCACGGCTCGTGCCCCTCGTCGACGAGGTCGGGGAAGATCCACCGGTTGCCGGCGTCGGCCTTGGCGTCGATGGTCGCGAGCCCGACCGCCCGATGGTCGGCCTGGTTGACGAAGCCGCCGGGGAAGCGGTCGGCGTAGGTCTGCCCGACGACGAGGTCGGGTCGGCGGATGCGGATCTCGCGCGCGATGGCCCGACGCAGCGGCAGCCCGTACTCGACGGCGCCGTCGGTGAAGTCGAGGAACTCGACCACCTCGACGCCAACCCGTGCGGCGCCCTCGCGCTCCTCCCGCTCCCGGAGGGGACCGGCCTCGTCCGGGTGGGTCGTGTCGATGCCGGCCTCACCGCGGGTCGCGAGCAGGTAGGTCACGGTCTTGCCGGCCTTGACCCACTTGTCGACCAGGGCGGCCGTGCCGTACTCGAGGTCGTCGGGGTGTGCCACGACGCACAGCACCCGCTCGAAGGCGGACTCGTCGAGGGGTGTCAGCTGCGGCGGTGTCGTCATGGCACCAATCTAGGGACCTTGGCGGGTCCGCCGGGGGATGTGAGGATGGGGCATGCTGAACCTCGACCTCGCGCGCCGGCTCTCGGACGCCGGCCTGGCCTGGGAGCCCCGCTCGGGCGACCGGTTCGTCGTCCCGGTCGCCGGCATGGAGGAGGAGGTCTTCGTCATCAGCGACCTCACCGTCGACGTGCACCACTTCACGACCGGCGACGTCATCGGGTTCAACGGTACGACCGAGTGGGCCCTCGACAGCGTCGAGCGGGACAAGGTGGTGTGGCTGCCGCGCGAGGAGCAGCTGCGCGACCGGCTCGGTGACGCGTTCGTGGCGCTCGAGCGGCTCGACGGCGGCTTCGCCGTCGTCCTGAGGAGTCCGTCAGGAGAGGAGGAGCGGCACGTCGACATCGACGCCGAGCGCGCCTACGCCAGAGCGCTCCTCGAACACCTTGCGGCCTGAGCCCTCAGGCCGGACGCCACCCGGCGATGGACATGACGGCGACGTTGGTCGCGTCGGCGAGCGCTGCGTCGGCGTCCGCGCCGAGGTCGCGCAGGAGCATGGCGCGGGTGGCCGTCGTGGCGACGTCGACGCCGGCGCTGCCGAGGCTCGTCAGCCCGGCGGTGCGGTGGGCCAGGCGGGCGACGTTGGCGGCGAGCGACATGATGCGCAGTGCCCGTCCGGACGTCCCCTCGGGCACGCCCCACAGCGACGCGTCGAGGTCGGTCTCGGCGTCCGCGCGGGCCCGGGTGCCCCAGGGCTGGCCGCCGGCGGCCTCGAACCGGTCGGTGTGCGTGCGTAGCGACTGGACGAGGCCGCGCTCGATCTCGCGCAGGTCGAGCATCTCGAGGCGGTGCCGCGGGATGGGGTCGGCCTCGTACGCGGTCCAGTCCGCGCGGTAGCCGACGTCGCCGTCGGGGCCGAACTCCGACAGCGTCGGGACGAGGACGCCGCCGATGCCGGCGACGAACACGCACTCACCCGAGTCCGCGGCGGCGGCGGCAGCCGCCGCCGACCCCTGCGGCATGCGGCTGACGTCGCCGGGACGGGGCAGGGCGACGAAGAGGGCCCGCTCGCCGAGGTCACGCCACACGTCGAGCCGGCCGAGGTCACCGGCGACGTGGTCGAGGTCGGGGAAGGAACGCCGCAGCGCCTCGGTCGTCGTGACGTCGCCGCGCCACGAGGCCGTGACCCAGAGCGCGAGGCGCACGGACGCGGGCAGCTCGGACACCCCGCCATCGTAGGGTGAGCCGCGGGGTCGACCGGCGGTGCGTGCCATAGGGTCGGGGCCATGAGCGACGTCCTCGCCCTCGCCGGTGTCAGTGTCCGACGCGGACCCACGACGCTCCTCGACGACGTCTCGTGGGAGGTCGAGGAGGGCGAGCGCTGGGTCGTCCTCGGCCCCAACGGCGCCGGCAAGACGACGTTGCTCCAGGTGGCGGCGGCGCGGATGCACCCGACGACCGGCGTCGCCGGGGTTCTGGGCGAGGTGCTCGGTGCCGTCGACGTCTTCGAGCTGCGCCCCCGCATCGGCCTGGCGAGCGCCGCGATGGCCGAGCGCATCCCGGGCGACGAGATCGTGGGCAACGTCGTCGTCACCGCCTCGTACGGCATCATCGGACGCTGGCGCGAGTCGTACGAGCACGTCGACTACGTGCGTGCCATGGAGCTGCTCAAGGCGCTCGGCGCCGACCACCTCGCCGACCGCCGGTACGGCACCCTGAGCGAGGGTGAGCGCAAGCGCGTCCAGATCGCCCGCGCCCTCATGACCGACCCGGAGCTCATGCTGCTCGACGAGCCGGCCGCCGGCCTCGACCTCGGTGGCCGCGAGGACCTCGTGCGTCGGCTCGGCGACCTCGCCTCCGACACCGAGGCCCCGGCGCTGGTCCTCGTGACCCACCACGTCGAGGAGATCCCACCCTCGTTCACCGACGTCCTCCTGCTCCGGGAGGGACGCGTCGTCGCGGCCGGGCCGATTCCGCTGACCCTCACCGAGGAGAACCTGTCCGAGACCTTCGGGATCCCGCTCGTGCTCGAGCAGCACGGCGAGCGCTGGTCGGCCCGCGCCCGGTCCTGATCTCAGGGAACTGGGGCAGAATCGGAGACGTCACAGGAGTGACGCACGGGGCGTCGGTGCCCTTCGCCGGGCACCGACTCTGACGAGACGGGGTGGGCGCGGTGTTCGAGGGCTACGCGTGGGTGGTCTGGCTGGGGGTGGCGCTGGTCCTCGTGGCGGTCGAGACGGCCACGGTGGACTTCACCTTCCTCATGCTCGCCGGTGGCGCGGTCGGCGGGTCCCTCGCCGCGGCCTTCGGTGCCCCTCCGGCCGTCCAGGCCGTCGTCGCGGCCCTCGTGGCCGTGGCGCTGCTCGCCGTCGTGCGTCCCTGGCTCAAGAGGCGCCTCACCTCCCACGCCCCGGCCCTCCTCATGGGTGCGGCCGCGAACGTCGGCCGGTCGGCCGTCGCGCTCGACCGCGTGACGAGGGCCGGCGGTCGCGTCAAGCTCGCGGGCGAGGAGTGGTCGGCCCGCACGCTCGGGGACAGCATCGAGCCGGGTGAAGAGGTCGTCGTCGACTCGATCGACGGCGCCACCGCCATCGTCAGCCGCGCGCACATCGTCGGCGGCTGACCGTTTCGACGCCCGGGCCGACCGGTCCGGGCCAGCGACCACGCGTCCTCGGGGGCGCGCGGCCAGACAAGGAGAAGGTCGTGGACCCGGTACTCATCATCCCGATCCTCATCGTGATCGTCGCAGCCGTCGTCGTGCTGCGGACGGTCCGGATCGTGCCCCAGCAGACCGCGCAGATCGTCGAGCGCGTCGGCAGCTACAACAAGACGCTCACCGCCGGCATCCACTTCCTCGTGCCGTTCGTCGACAAGGTGCGCGCCAACATCGACCTGCGCGAGCAGGTCGTCTCGTTCCCCCCGCAGCCGGTCATCACCTCGGACAACCTCGTCGTCAGCATCGACACCGTCATCTACTACTCGGTCATCGACGCCAAGGCGGCCGTCTACGAGATCGCCAACTTCATCCAGGGCATCGAGCAGCTGACGGTCACGACCCTGCGCAACGTGATCGGCTCGCTCGACCTCGAGCAGACGCTGACGAGCCGCGACCAGATCAACGGCCAGCTACGCGGTGTCCTCGACGAGGCCACCGGGAAGTGGGGCATCCGCGTCAACCGCGTCGAGCTCAAGGCCATCGACCCGCCGCACTCGGTCCAGGACTCCATGGAGAAGCAGATGCGCGCCGAGCGCGACCGCCGCGCCGCGATCCTCACGGCCGAGGGCGTCAAGCAGTCCGCGATCCTCACGGCCGAGGGTGAGAAGCAGAGCCAGATCCTCCGCGCGGAGGGCTCGGCCCAGGCCCGCATCCTCGAGGCCCAGGGCCAGGCCCGCGCCATCCAGCAGGTCTTCTCGGCGATCCACCGCGGCAAGCCCACCCAGAAGCTGCTCGCGTACCAGTACCTCCAGGTGCTGCCCCAGATCGCCCGCGGTGACTCGAACAAGATGTGGATCGTCCCCTCGGAGCTCACCGACGCCCTCAAGGGCATCGGCAACGCCCTCGGGGGCACCGACCCGCGCACCACCGAGGACGACGAGGCCTGGGTGCAGACGACCGACGCCGAGGAGGACGCCTTCGCCGAGACGATCCTCGAGGACTCGGCCAAGGCGCTGGCCGAGGCCCGGGGCCAGGCCGCCGCGGCCAGTGCCGAGTCGACCGAGCACGCGGCGCCGATCGGCCGCCAGCAGCCGCCCGTGCAGCCGACCGGGGAGGTGCCCCCGCCGCCGGTGGCGCCCTCGCAGCCGATGCCTGGTCAGACGCCGGCCGTCGCGCCCGCAGCTGAACCCCAGACACAGACACCGGGCGAGGTCGGGGAGGCGCCGGTTACCGGCCAGGAGCCGCCGACCCGGCAGTGACGCGTCCGGCCGGCGACCGTGGACCGGCTCGATCGACACCCGGCCACCATCTGTAGGGTGGCCGGGTGTCGTTCTGGTCCTCGGCCGCCGTCGCGCTCGCCGGGACCGGCGCCGGCATCATCAACACGATCGTCGGGTCCGGCACGCTGCTGACCTTCCCGACGCTCCTCTTCTTCGGCGTCAACCCGCTCGTCGCCAACGTGTCGAACAACATCGGGCTCGTCGCCGGCGGGGTCACCGGGTCGTGGGGGTACCGGCACGAGCTGACCGGGGCCGGGCCGACCCTGCGCCGCCTCATGCCGCTGTCGTTCCTCGGCTCGGTCGTCGGCGCAGGGCTGCTCCTCGTGCTGCCGCCCCAGGCGTTCAAGGCCATCGTGCCGGTGCTCATCCTCGTCGCGGTCGCCCTCGTGGTCGCCGGCCCGGTGGTGCAGCGGCGCCGGGCCCTGGCCGACGTCAGCGCGGTGCCCACACGGCACCCGGGCGGGGCGGGCGAGCCCGGACCCGCCGACGGAGCGGCCGTGGACGCGTCACGGCTGCGCGAGCCCCGATGGCACACCCCGGCCGTGGCGGTCGGCGTCTTCGTCGCCGGCACGTACGGCGGGTACTTCGGCGCGGCCCAGGGCGTCCTGCTCATGGGTCTGTTCAGCCTGCTCAGCAGCGAGTCGCTCCAGCGCCTCAACGGCTACAAGAACGTCCTGTCGCTCATCGTCAACTTCGTCGCGGCGTGCGTGTTCGTGCTCTTCGCCCGCGACCACGTCGACTGGCTGGTCGTCCTGCTCGTCGGGGGCGGCTCGTTCGTCGGCGGCATCATCGGCGCGCGCATCGGCCGACGCATCCCGCCGAACGCCCTGCGCGCCCTCATCGTCGTCATCGGCGTCGTGGCCGTGGTCCGGCTCGTGTGGTTCTCGTGAGGGGAGCAGCCGACGTGCCGATCGAGATCACCGACCCCGCCGACCCGAGGCTCGAGGACTACGTCGGGCTCACCGACGTGGCGCTGCGTCGGCGTACCGAGCCCGAGCGCGGCCTCTACATCGCCGAGAGCGAGAAGGTCATCAGACGGGCGCTGGGGGCGGGGCACGCGCCGCGGTCGTACCTCATGGCGCGGCGCTGGCTCGACGACCTCGCCGACGTCGTGACCGACGCCGAGGCCGCCGGTGTGCCGGTGTTCGTCGGCGAGCACGACGTCATCGAGCAGCTCACCGGGTTCCACCTGCACCGCGGAGCCCTGGCCGCGATGCAGCGTCCGGTCCTGCCGGAGGTGCCCGACCTGCTGCGCGACGCACGCCGGGTCGTCGTGCTCGAGGACATCGTCGACCACACGAACGTCGGGGCCGTCTTCCGTAGCGCCGCCGCGCTCGGCGTCGACGCCGTGCTCGTCACGCCCCGGTGTGCCGACCCCTTGTACCGCAGGTCGATCCGCGTCTCCATGGGCACCGTCTTCCAGGTGCCCTGGACCCGCATCGACCCGTGGCCGCAGGGTGTCGACGTGCTCCACGACGCCGGGTTCACCGTGGCCGCCATGGCCCTGACCGACGACTCGGTCGGCCTCGACGAGCTCGAGGCGGACCCGCCCCCGCGCCTCGCGGTGGTCCTCGGCACCGAGGGTGACGGGCTCCGGCCGCGCACGGTCGCTGCCGCGGACCTCACGGTCCGCATCCCGATGGCCGGCGGCGTCGACTCGCTCAACGTCGCGGCGGCGAGCGCCGTCGCGATGTGGGCCGTGCGGCCCCGCTGACCCACGCCTTCCGCCTCAGCCGCGGACGAGGCGCGCCATCAGCCGGTCGAGCTCGACGGCGGGGTCCTCGCAGAGCCCCCCGTGCACCGGTCCCGGCTGCACGACGGTGGAGCGCGGCGCGATGATCCAGCCGAACCGCTGTCCGAGCTTGTCGAGCACCGGTCTGCCGCGCCCGGTCTCGCCCCGGCACACGGCCCGCACCTGGTCGAGCATGGCGCGCACGCCGTCGAGGTCGCACGTCGGGCACAGCGCCGCGGCCCGGGCCACGTCGAGCTCCCAGGCGGCGTCGAGGAAGTCGGCCTCCTGGCTGTAGAGGACGACGCCGACGTTGATGAACTCCTCGCGGTCGACGCGGGGGACCAGTCGCAGCAGGACGTACTGGTAGGCGTTCACGCGGCGACCTCCGTCGGCAGCCACGCGGCCGGGCTGTCGAGCCGAGCGGCCAGCATCCGGGCGTACGCCTCGCGCACCTGCGCAGGACCGGTGAGGAACGGGGTGTCCTCGAGCCACTCGTCGGGCACGTCGGCGAGCAGCGTGGACACGGCACCGGGCGTGACGCGCGCCGCGAGCTCGTCGTGACGGGCGCCGACGTCCCCGGCCACGTCGCGCAGGACGTGTCGCGACGCGTCGAACGGCTGGGCGGCGAAGCGGTCGGGGTCCGGCGCCCGGCTCGGCCACGAGTGGTGGAAGTAGAGCGAGGCGCCGTGGTCGATGGCCCACGTGCGCCCGTGCCAGACGAGCAGGTTGGGGTTGGACCAGGTGCGGTCCACGTTGGCGGTGAGCGCATCGAGCCACAGGATGCGTTCGGCGAGGTCGCGGTCGGGCGGCAGCGAGCCGTCGTAGCCGAGCGAGCCGGGCAGGAAGTCCACCCCGAGGTTGGTGCCGACCGAGGCGGTCAGCAGGTCCTGGACCTCCTCGTCGGCCTCGTAGCGGGCGATGCGCGGGTCGAGGTCGATGACGGCGAGGTCCGGCACCGGCACGTCGACGAGGCGCGCGAGCCCGGCGACGACGACCTCGGCCACGAGCACCTTGAGGCCCTGTCCGGCGCCGCGGAACTTCAGAACGTACGTTCCGTCGTCGTCGGCCTCGACGATCCCCGGGAGCGACCCGCCTTCCTTGAGCGGCGTGACGTAGCGGGTCGCGGTGAGCCGGGGGAGCACGGCGTCAGCCTAGTGGCCGCTCCTCGTCGAGCCGCGCCGCTCCCGACCAGGCGCGTCCGACGGTCGTCGCCGCGGCCGCGTAGAGGCCGCCGAAGGCGATGAGCGGCCACCAGGCGAGGCCGGACTCCGGCAGCAGGAGCGCACCGAGCGCGGCGGCGGCGACCATGCCCGCGTTGTAGACGACGTCGTAGGCCGAGAAGGCCCGGCCGAGCAGGTGGTCGGGCACGTGCGCCTGCATGAGGGAGTCGACGGTGATCTTGACGGCCTGGGAGGTCAGCGCGACCGCGAAGGCGACGGCCACGATGCTCCACGGCTGCAGGAACGGCCCGAGCAGCGCGCAGACGAGGGCGCCGACGACAAGGACCCGGGCCACGAACGGCAGCGCGGTGAGCCGCGGCTCGAGCCACGGCGTCACGAACGCCGCGGACGCGAAGCCGACGGCCGAGGCCGCCGCGGCCACCGTGAAGCCGAGCGCCCCGTGGCCGTGCTCGAACGGCCCGCGGAAGAGCAGCAGCGTCTGCAGGAGGAGGAACCCGAACGGCAGCCGCGTGAGGAAGACGAGCCCGAGCAGGACCCGCGCCCGACGGGGGCCGGTGCGGACCGCCTCGACGACACCGGCCACGACGGACCGCGCCACGTGCCCCAACGAGGGTGCCTCGGCGACGTCGTCGGGCCCGATGTCCGTCAGGCGGGAGGCGGCCCACATCGCCACGAGCGCGCCCGCCGCGCCGAGGACGACGACGACGAGGTCGGAGCCGCCGAGCGCCCGGATGCCGGTGCCGACGCCACCACCGAGGAGGTAGGCCAGGGACCCGCACGTCGGCGCGACGGAGTTGGCGCTGACGAGGTCGTCCGGCTCGACGACGTGCGGGATCGCCGACCCCAGGCCGGCGAGGATGAACCGGTTGACCGAGAAGACGAGCAGGACGAGGCCGAAGAAGAGCGGCCCGCTGTCGGCCCCGGTGACGATCGTGGCCACGCCGAGCATCGCCGCCGCCCGCAGCCCCTGGCTGACCACGAGGACGCGCCGGCGGTCCCACCGGTCGAGCAGCACCCCGACGAACGGTCCGAGCAGGCTGTAGGGCAGCAGCACCGTGGCGAAGGCCAGGGCGATGCTGCGGGCGTCGGCCGCCTTCTCCGGGTTGAAGAGCACGTGGCTGGCCAGGGCCACCTGGAAGATGCCGTCGGCGCCCTGGGAGGTGACCCGGCTGACGAACAGCCGACGGAAGCGGCGCCCGTGCAGCAGGCTCCAGAGCGCGCGCAGGAAGGTCACGGCGCACAGCGTACGGTCGGTGCCCCCACTCCGCGGCACGCGGGCAGTCGGGTCAGCGGGCGAGCCGCCCGATGAGGGCAGCCGCGCAGGCGATGCCGGCCACGGCGCTGCCGGCGAGCACGCCGAGGTCGAGCCAGTAGCTCGTGGGGGTGCCGAGGAGCAGGCCACGCAGGGCCGACACCTCGTACGTCAGCGGGTTGACGTGGCTGAGCACGCGGAGCCAGCCGGGCATGAGCTCGACCGGGTAGAGGGCGTTGGAGGCGAAGAAGAGCGGCATCGTGATGGCCTGCCCGATGCCCATGAGGCGGTCGCGTCTCAGCGCGATGCCGGCGATCGACAGGGACAGGCACGAGAAGAACGCCGCCCCGAGCATGACGACCACGACGACGCCGAGCAGGCGCAGCGGGTTCCACGTCATCCCGACGCCCATGAGCGCGGCCACGACGACGACGATGACGGCCTGGGCCACCGAGCGGACACCGGCCGCGAAGGCCTTGCCGGCGACCAGTGCGGCCCGTGGCGTCGGGGTGACGAGCAGCTTGGTCAGGACTCCCGCGTCGCGCTCCCAGATGATCTGGATGCCGTAGAAGATCGCGATGAACAGGGCCGACTGCGCGATGACCCCGGGGGCCAGGAAGTCGAGATAGGGCACGTCCCCGGTCGGGATGGCCCGGATGCGGCTGAACGTCGTGCCGAAGATGACGAGCCAGAGGACCGGCTGGATGGCGCGCGTCGCGAGCTCGCTGCGGTCGTGCCGCAGCTTCTGCAGCTCGACGAGGCAGAACGTGCCGACGCGCGAGACGAGCAGCCGCGGTCCGGTGCGCGGGGCGCGCTCAACCGAGGCGGCGCGCGGTTCGACGCGTTGCCCGGACACTGCGCAGCCCTCCGTCCTGCTCGTCCTCGAGGGTGTCGCCGGTGTGCTGGCGGAAGACGTCCTCGAGGCTCGCGCCGCCGCCGGCGGCGGCCTTGAGGTCGCCGGGCGAGCCGAGGGCGCGCAGCGCACCGTGGTGCAGGAGGGCCACGCGGTCGCACAGCGCGTCGGCCTCCTCCATGTAGTGCGTGGTGAGGACGACGGTCATGCCGTGGTCGTCCTGCATCTGGGCGACCCGCTGCCAGACGCTGTCGCGCGCGACGGGGTCGAGGCCGACCGTCGGCTCGTCGAGGACGAGGAGCGCCGGCTGGTTGACGAGCGCCTGGGCCAGCTCGAGGCGCCGGACCATGCCACCGGAGTAGGTCGAGGCCAGCCGGTGCTGGTCGGGCAGCAGGTCGACCATGGCGAGGACCTCGTCGACGCGGGTGGCCCGCTCGCGGCGGGGCACGTCGAAGAGCCGGGCGAACCACTCGACGTTCTCGCGGCCGCTCAGGGCCCCCTCGATCGACAGTTGCTGGGGCACGTAGCCGATGAGGCGCCGCACCTGCATCGCCCGGGCGCGCACCGAGTGGCCGAACACCTCGACCTGCCCCTCCTGCAGGGGCAGCAGGGTGTTGAGCAGGCGGATCGTCGTCGTCTTGCCGGCGCCGTTGGGTCCGAGCAGGCCGAAGCACTCACCGGGCTCCACCGTGAGGCTGAGGTGATCGACGGCCCGGTGCCGGCCGAAGCTGTAGCCGAGGTCACGGATGTCGAGGGCGGGCGCCGCCGTCACGCGGTCACCGTCCTGGTTGCTCGACGGTGGCGCCCGCCGGTGTGGTGGCGTTCGCAGCGGTCGTCGTCGACGGGACCGAGGAACCGGGCGGGGTCGGCGGGTTCGGGGTGCCCGGCTCGGGGAGCGATGCGGCGACGCGCGCCAGGAGCGGCAGCGCCCGGGCGACGGCGGCGCGTTCCTCGGCGTCGAGCGCGTCGAGGGCGACGACGGTGGCCTGGGTCCGACGGTCGCGCCAGTGCTCGAGCGCCGCAGCGGCTGACGGTGTCAGCTCGAGGCGCGCGATGCGTCGGTCGGCGGCGTCGCGCACGCGCACGATGACGTCGAGCCCGGTCAGCTGGCCCACGAGCGTCGACACGGTGTTCGGAGCCAGCCCCAGTGCCGAGGCCGCCTCCGCGACGCCGATGCCGGGGTTGCGCCGAACGACGCGGACCAGCTCGAGCTGGGCGCCCGAGAGCCCGAGATCGGGCAGGGGAGTGCCGACCAGGCGGCGCGACCGGCGACGGAACAGGCCGATGACGTCGTGGACGTCGTCGGCCAGGGCCGCGGCGGTGCGGGCAGGGCGGTCTCGGCCGGTCACGAGATCGAGATTATCTCGATGGTCATCTCGGTGTCAGAGGTGTCGACGGGCCCCGTCGACGGTCATCGAGTCATGGAGTCATGGAGTCATGGAGTCATGGGGTGATGGGGTCATGTCGTCAGGGCCCGGGACAGGGACGGGGACCGGCGCTGGGAACGCGAGAACCCCCGGGCGCTGGGGCCCGGGGGTTCCGTGGGTGTCGAGGGGGGGACTTGAACCCCCACGCCCGTTAAGGGCACTAGCACCTCAAGCTAGCGCGTCTGCCATTCCGCCACCCCGACAAGGTGATGAGCAAGGGGGCTCGAGGGAGCCCCTTGCGGCGAGGAGAACGTTACAGGGGCCCCGACCAAAAGACCAAACGACCCCAGCCGTCACCGGCATCCGTCCGGTCGGGGTCGCCGCCGACCACCTAGGCTGGCCGCATGAGCGAGCCCGTCGACCGCACCGCCACGATCGCCGCCGAGGACGAGGTGGCCCGCATCTGCGCCGATCTCATCCGCATCGACTCGACGAACTACGGCGACGGCAGCGGGCCGGGGGAGCGCAAGGCGGCCGAGTACGTGCTGGGCCAGCTCGCCGAGGTCGGCCTCGACGCGGAGCTGCTCGAGAGCGAGCCGGGACGCGCGACGGTGGTCCTGCGCCTCGAGGGCGAGGACCCGACGCGTCCGGGTCTGGCCGTTCACGGTCACCTCGACGTCGTGCCGGCCGACGCCGCCGACTGGCAGGTCGACCCGTTCGCGGCGGAGGAGCGCGAGGGCTGCATCTGGGGCCGGGGCGCGGTCGACATGAAGGACATGGACGCGATGATCCTCGCGAACGTCCGGCAGCTGGCACGCACGGGGACCAAGCCCGCCCGCACCACGACGGTGGTCTTCTTCGCCGACGAGGAGGCCGGCGGCACGTACGGCAGCCACTGGCTGGTCGACCACCACCCGGAGTGGTTCGAGGGCGTCAGCGAGGCGGTCAGCGAGGTCGGCGGGTACAGCGTCACGGTGCCCACGCCGCAGGGCGAGCGTCGGGCCTACCTGCTCCAGACGGCGGAGAAGGGCATCGCCTGGCTGCGCCTGCGCGCGCACGGACGGGCCGGGCACGGCTCGGTTCCCAACGCCGACAACGCGATCGTGCACCTCGCAGGGGCCATCGGCCGGATCGCCGCGCACGAGTGGCCGCGCGAGTACATCGCCTCGGTGCGCGACCTGCTCGAGGGGCTGAGCGCGCTCACCGGCATCGGGTATGCCGACGACGACCTCGAGGAGCTGCTGGGCGCCATGGGCGGCGCCCAGGGCTTCGTGCGCGGGACGCTGCGCGACACCGCCAACGTCACCATGCTCGAGTCGGGCTACAAGCACAACGTCGTCCCGCAGACCGCGACGGCCGCGCTCGACTGCCGGTTCCTGCCCGGCCACGAGGACGACCTCATGGAGACGGTGCGCCGCCTCGCCGGCGAGCACGTCGACGTCGAGGTCGTGCACCGTGACGTCGCGCTCGAGGCGCCGTTCGACGGGCACCTCGTCGAGGCGATGAAGCAGTCCCTGCTGCGCGAGGACCCCGAGGCGAGCGTGCTGCCCTACTGCCTCTCCGGCGGCACCGACAACAAGGCGCTCGGCCGCCTGGGCATCACCGGGTACGGGTTCGCGCCGCTGCGCCTGCCCGCCGACCTCGACTTCGCCCCGATGTTCCACGGCATCGACGAGCGGGTGCCCGTCGAGTCGCTGCGGTTCGGGGCGCGCGTCCTCGGCGACTTCCTGCGCACCTGCTGACCCGCTGCCGGACGGGCCGGACCCACCCCGCTCACCGGGCGAGGGGCCGAACGGTCAGGCGGTGCGCTGGACGCGCATGATGCGCCGCCGCAGCCACATCCGCCGGACGCCGCCCTCGTAGACCACGGTGCGGAACAGCTCCCAGCGGCCGTACTCGGCGTGCTCGCGCAGCTGCTGCCGCGCGTCGGTCTTGGACGTGCGGCGGTCGAAGGTGAGGACCCGGTACTCGTACTCCGTCATCGCCGCCCATTGTGACACCACCGATACCTGAGGCGTCGACGCATCGCGATAGCCTCGACCGGTACTCGTCGGAGGGGAGCCGACGCACACAGGGGAACCGCCGTGGCCTGGCCCGGCGCCGATGGCCCAGGAGGTCAATCACATGAAATGGAACCTGCGCCGGGTCGCGGCCGCGCTCGTCGTCGTGCCCGCGGTCCTCGGTGTCACGGCCTGTGGCAAGGCCGACGCCCCGCCGGCCGCCAGCACCGCGCCGGCCTCGGCCGCCGCCACGAGCACCAGCGCGCCTGCCGACGCGGGCGGCCCGTACAAGGACAAGGCGGCGTTCGTCGACGCGCTGAAGAAGGGCGCCGCGACGGCCACCACGGCGCACGTGACGATGACGATGGGTACCGCCGGCCAGAAGATGGAGATGACCGGCGACACCAAGGTCGACCCGGGCAACCCGGCCATGAAGGTGTCGATGGACATGGCCGGCCAGATGCAGCTCGACATGATCCTCGTGGACAAGAAGATCTACATGAAGGGCGTCCCCGGACAGAAGCCCGGCAAGTGGGCGGTCCTCGACAGCTCGTCGGCGATGGGCCGGCAGCTGACGTCCTCCCTGGCCCAGGCCGACCCGACGAAGATGTACGACCAGTTCGACAAGGCCCTCACGGACGTGAAGTTCGTCGGAGAGGACTCCCTCGACGGTCAGTCGATGGACAAGTACCAGCTGACGCTCGACACGTCGGCGATCGAGGGTCAGCTCGGCGCGGACGCCAAGGGCCAGCTGCCCAAGACCATCCTCTACACGGTGTGGCTCGACGACCAGGACCACCTGCGCCGCGTCACGTTCGACATCTCCGGCGTCAAGGCCGACATGCGGATGAGCAAGTACGGCGAGCCCGTCGACATCACGGCGCCTGCCGCCAAGGACACCGTGAAGGCGCCGATGTGACCGACCCCTGTCTCTTATACACATCTGACGCTGCCGACGACGGA